>DATMZQ010000248.1:0-3259 GCA_035573615.1 Burkholderiales bacterium
CGGGATTTGCGCGAGTTCGCTGCCATACGCCTGGCCGACTTCAAAGTACCCCGCAAGATCGTCATTCTCGCCGAGATCCCGAAAGGTGCCACCGGCAAGCTGCAGCGCATCGGCCTTGCCCAGAAGCTGGGGCTTGCGTAATACGCGAATACGCCGTCGCCTTCAACACCGTAATGGAATCCGCCGCCGCGTACCCCAATAGTCCGGGTGCGATGGCCCGCATGTTCGCGCACTAGCGGGCGCGCGCCCCGCAACGCCGTGCGAGGATTTTTCGACTAGCGCAGCGTGCCGGCTTGTTCGAAGGAACCTGCCTGGAAATCTAGAATCGCACGCGAGGAGAAGTACTGGTAACGGGCCCGCGCATAACCTATTTCCGCATCTATCGCGCTAAGCTGCGCCTGATTCAGTTCGACGATGGAGGTGATGCCAAGCTTGTATCGAGAATCGGCCAATGCCAATGCCTCGGAGGCCGCATCCCTCAAGTGTTCGGTTATGGCGATGTTTTCGTATCCCGATCGTGCGTTTAGCCAGGCCACACGAACCGCGCGTAAAACATTGTTCTCGGCTTCAGCAATGTTTTCTCCAATCGCCAGCGCCCGCAACTCGGCTTGTTGCTGCAATGCTGATATCTTTCCTCCATCGAGGAAAGGTACACTCAAATTCAAGCCAACCGCCCCATAGTTTCTCGACAAGCGATCATCCCCGTAAGGCGTAACACCGGCTGCGGCGTAGAGGCTGATGGTGGGATAAGCAAGCGCTTTTGCCGCATCAACTGTTTTTCGTGCAGCTTCGCGATCGGCGCGCAGACTGGCGAGATCCGGTCGATTGGCGATGGCCTGTTCTATCAGCGTTTCCAACGGGCCGACGGGCGCTACCGAGGGTACTTCCTCCAACTGGAAACGGCGCGTATCACGATCCCCCATGCTGGTCGATAGCCGTGCAAAAGCAGCGTCCAAGGCGTTTTCTGCCCTAAGCAAAAGCAGGCGGGCTTCGTCCAGATTGACCTGGGCGAAGCGGACGTCCAATTCGGACTTGATTTTGTTCTTTGCGAGGCTTGCAATTCTGTCAAAAATGGCAGTGCGCGCGTCCACCGTCTTGATCGCAACTCGAAGCACCGCTTGCGCTTCCAGTGCCGAAAAGTAAGCGTCGCTAACTTCCAGAACAACCTCCGTACGGATTGCGTCGGCCTGGTGCTGCTGGGATACTTCGCTGAGCTGCGCGCTTTCGACTAGACTCGACGTCCGTCCGAAGTCGGTGACGAGCTGGCTGAGAAAGATGCCGTTGGACTCTCGGCGCAATATGATGGGATTGTTCAATCCCCCAGCTGCGATACGCGTGTCAAGTGTAATGTCCTTACCGCCTTGTGTCGTATGTTCCTGATACGCGTCCGCTGCAGTGATACTACCGATCAACAGCGGATACCTAGCGGACCTGACTTGAATTGTGTTTTGCTTCGCGGCCGCGACGTTCAGATTACCCGCCTTGACCAACGGCCGGTTCACCAGGGCCAGCCGCAGTGCTTCCGCTAAATTTAGCGGCGCGGGTTGTTGTGCGAGTGTGCCTGGCGAAGCGGCACACATGCAAACCAGCAGGAACATTAGCAGAAAGCGATTAGCAGGCGTCATAGTGTTCGATGTAATTCCGGCTCTCACGCGGACTCTGGCGAACCGACGGGGACTTCCCTGCGCCGATGCGCCAGGAGATAAGCGGCAGGGATAATGAACACTGTGGTGATCACTGAAATACTCAGGCCGCCAATGATGGCGCGAGCCAAGGGAGCATACGCCTCACTTCCGGTACCTAATTTCGCCGCCATCGGAATCAGGCCGATAATGGTCGCCAGAGAAGTCATCAACACCGGGCGAAGCCTCACGCGGCATGCCAATGCGACCGCTTCACGCAAGGGTACGCCATCCGAGCGCAGGTGCCGCGTAAATTCCACGATCAAAATGCTGTTTGAGACCACGATGCCAACCATCATGACGACTCCCATAAGTGACATGACGTTCAGCGTCGTGCCCGTCAGCAGCAACGTTACCAGCACGCCGGTCAACCCAGTCGGGATGGCAAGCAGAATCAGCAACGGATCAAGGAAAGACGCGAATTGAGCGACCAGGACCAGATAGACCAGTACCACGGACAGCAGCAGTCCGAGGCCAAAACTCGAAAAAGAAGCGCGCATGCTCTGCACCGTGCCGCGCAGGGCCACCCGGACGCCTTCGGGCAACACAGACTGCGAGACAATATGCTCCACATCTGAAACCAGTTCCCTGATATTTTCTTTTGCGGGCGCAATGTAGACGTCGACTACACGGCGCAACTGATAATGTCCAACTTCCGTGGGTGCCCGGATAACATTCAGTTTCGCCATTGCATCGAGCCGGACCGAATCCGTACGATTACTGGCGCGGATCGGAATCGCTTTCAGGTCTCCAATATTTTCAACCGATTGCTCTGGATATTGCACTGTCAACAGATAATCGTTTCCGCTGCGCTGATCAACCCAATAGCTGGGCGCGATCATCGCGTTCGACGTGAGTGCCGTGATAATGTTGCTGACGACTTCTTTCTGGGTCAGGCCAAGCTTGGCCGCCTGAACGCGGTCGATATCCATGCGCAGCGACGGGGCATCGATGTCCTGCGCCACCAGTACGTCGTTGACGCCGGGAAGCCGCCTTATGGAGTCCGCAAGCTTCACTGCGGTATCGTGGGCGGCTTCCAGATTCGATCCGCTTACCTGCACATCGATCGGCGTAGGCAAGCCCAGATTCAGCACGGCATCTACCAGGCCGCCGGATTGGAAATAAACGGTGATCTGCGGCAGCTCGCGCGTAATTCGCGCGCGCACTTTGTCCATGTATTCGTAACTCCCGACATCGTGCTCTTCATTCAAACTGACTTGCACGAAAGCCGTATGTGACGCCGAGTTAGGCGTATACATCGATGAGAACCCCGGCACCGAGCCGATGTTGGAAACGATCAGGCGCAAATCCTTCGCTCCGACTTCCTGTTTTACAATCGATTCGATTTTCGCCACGGCTTGTTCAGTCACATCGACGTTTGTTCCCGTGGGCGTCTTGAGGTTGATTACAAACTGTCCGGGATCGGTCCGGGGGAAATAAGCCATTCCCAAAAAAGGCAGCAATGCCAGGCTCCCGACGAACAAGCCAAGAAACCCCACAAGGGTTACGGTGGGATGGCGCAGCACGTGCCCCACGGCAACGTCATACAGTTTCAACATGGCCTGGAATTTCTGGTT
>DATMZQ010000249.1:0-5273 GCA_035573615.1 Burkholderiales bacterium
GATTTTTCTCTGAAGGTAAAATGCGTTGCGATGTCGCCCGTTGTTGCAGCCATAACGCATTTCGTATGGAGCGCTGGCGCTTTCTACGGTTTCATCAACAGACCGAAGCCAAATAGAAATAATGAATGATCGCCCAGGAACCGCAGTCGGCGTCCATGCCCTCTCAGAAACCGGGCTTATGAGTCGCGCTCGTGGTCGATTAGGTTTGAACTGGTATTTAGCTGCCGGGGATGCGGTTGGACTTGGCCTCAGTTGGTTGCTTGCTTTGGCGTTTTTGTGGCTGATCGAAGACCAGGCCTGGAAACAGGGGATTATTGATTGGTGGGTTACGCTTGGGTACAAGCGCACGCTGCTCTTTTTTGGATTGACGGTTCTTGTAAGTCTGCTATTCGGAGCGCGCGGCCATTACTCGCGCCGCCAGCCTTTCTTCGATGAGGTTCTCGACATTCTTGTGGTATTCATAGCGGTCGCAGTCATCGACGCATTTATCGTCTATTTGGCGAAATGGCAATTGTCCAGATCCTGGTTCCTTACGGCGTGGATTTTTGCACTGGCGTTGGTTCCCATAACCCGAGTGACGGTTAAACGGTGGCTGATACGCGCCAACCACTGGCAGCGGCCAACTGTCATTATTGGAGTCGGCACTAATGCCCGAGAGGCGGGTAAAGCCCTCTACGGTGAGCCGCTAATGGGTCTTTCCGTTATCGCTTTCCTCTCACCCCCAGGTGAAACACTAGTGCCGACCACCATCGAGGTCTGCGGCTGTTCAATCCCCGTGCGGGTTTTGGACGAAGATCCGTATGCAATTTTGGACACGCTAGGGTCTCCGCAAATCATTGTTGCTCTGGAGGCGGAAAGCCTTTTACCGCATCAAAAGCTACTGCAGTTGCTGTCAGCACGTTACAGCGATATCAGCATCATTCCCCCTTTGCGGGGACTACCGCTTTACGGCATGGAGATGACTCACTTCTTCAGTCATGAAGTGCTCATGCTCACGGTGCGCAATAATCTTGCGCGTCCAGGCCCGCGTTTCATCAAGCGCCTTTTCGACATTATCGTATCCCTATTACTCCTTATTTTTCTCTCACCGCTTTTTGCATTTCTGTCATGGAAGATACGCAGTTCCGGGGGAGGCGCTATCTTCGGACATTTAAGAATTGGTCAGCACGAAAAACAATTTCATTGTCTGAAATTTCGGACGATGGTGGAAAATGCGGACGAGGTGCTCGCGCAAGTCCTGGAACGCGACCCTGATGCGCGAACTGAATGGGAGCAAGATTTCAAACTGAAGAATGATCCCCGTATCACCCCGATTGGTCAGTTTCTCCGGGAAACAAGCCTTGATGAATTACCGCAATTGTGGAACGTATTAAAAGGAGACATGAGCCTGGTTGGGCCACGTCCAATCATCCAAGAGGAATTGAAACGTTATGGCAATCAGGCGGGATACTATCTGGAAGCACGTCCCGGTATTACAGGGCTATGGCAAATCAGTGGGCGAAACGATACCGGATATGAGGATCGGGTTGCTCTGGATTGCTGGTACGTGCGCAACTGGTCGCTATGGTACGACCTGGTGGTTCTCTTCAAAACTGTTCGAGTGGTGCTGAAAAAAGAGGGCGCATACTGAACGCTCCGCCGTGAAACCGAAGCCACCAAGCAATCGCTATTCAATGACGGTATTTGCATGAACTACAGATTTCTCGTTATTCATTGCATAACCAAGTGCCATTCCAGCCAGCGCCCAAAATAGCCACGCCAGATGCCGGACGAATATATCTTCAACCATGCTCTGGCCGAAGATACCACCGAGAACAGAAATGCCGGCAATTCCAAGAATCTTCAGTTCATAGCTTGAAGACTTGGTTAGCTTCCAAAATTCCCGCACAACGGAATAGAAAAGGAAGACCAACGCGATAGGTCCAAACAATCCAAGTTGCAGCGCATAGTTCAGGATAATGTTATGCGCATGAGTATGATTAGGGTCATTTTGTTGCGTCACCAGTTCTTTTCCAAGCACCATTCGCCCAAACCCGGCTCCAGTCAGCGGCCGTTCTTTAATAAACGTAATGCTGTCAACCCATAGTTGGGGCCTGCGATCGGCCCGCGCAGCTTGGGCAATGATTTCGGACGGCCCGCCAGACAATTGCAGTTTTTGTTTTGCGACATAGAGGAACGCGCCGCAGAAAATAACAAAGCCTGCGATACTCGCTGTCAGCGCAAGTCTTCTGACAACAGGCCGGACATCCATATATCGAAGGTAGAGGCCTCCAAATATCGCCAGTTCTATCAGGAAACCAACCCACACCGCACGACTTGTTGAGCCGACGGCCGTCTGCAGCAGAAAAACCATAAGACAGATCAAGAACAACCTCTGCCAGCCTGGCCTGACAATTGCCATTGCAGCCAGCACGGGGAAGATCATGTTGAGATAGCCGGCGTAATAGAGCGTACCGCCATGCAGGCCAACGTGGTAAGGATTCAAGCCGCGCAACGAATGCGCCAGCGCAAATGCACCGACAAGCAGCGCAGATGCGCTGATGGTTACAAACCAAATAGTGAGTTCACGTTTGCTTTGGGTTGCCCTAAAAAAGATGATGAACGTGAGAAAGCTCTGCAGAATTTCGGCTCTGATTTCTCCGATAGAGTATTCCGGGCGAACTGCCCAAATTAACGTCACTACTGCCAGAGTGAGCCATGCGACGAATGCGGCTTTTAGCGGGATAGATGGAGCCGGGGTCGCACGCCAAGTAAAAACGAGCAGCAAGACTGAAACGGCAAATGCAACAGAGCGCAGACCAGTTGTATGAGCAAGCGGCAGCACGAACAGATAAATGGCCGGCGCCAGAATGAAAAGAGACCTGGGCTCAATCTTCAACGCATGAAAGGCGTTCCGCACTGAAGGTACGTCTAAACGCGCTTCAGGAAGGATTCGCATCAAACAGCCTTTCAAGACCTTTGAAAAACGCAATATTCTCGGGGGAGTTGTAGCTATAGCTAATTCCTCCGATGTGCAGCCAGTTCTGATCAATGAACTGCACCTTTCGGCTATTCCTAACTGAGTCGATTATCATGCTGACGTTTTCAGACGACGCCACGCGCAGGCGAGACCGATCAAGGTAGCGGTATACGCTATTCCAGTTCCGGCCCCCCGTATCGAGATCGCACGAGAAATCGTAAAGAAAGTTGATCGATTTGCTCTTGACTTCCGCGTAGTCAAAAAAACAATAGCCCGCCCACAAAAACCAGAAGCCAAATTTACCAACGTTCAGCAAGCCGTATATGGGTTGATCTTTCATTTTGTCGGCCACGTTGACCTTGCGTACGGGAATAAGATCGTGGTCAATAAATCCGAATACGCGCGGGTTTATCGCACGGACGACATTGTAATAAACCCAAGTCATCGCCATGCCGTGCGAGCGATTGACGTGTCTGGTCGGATTGAGGGGCAGCGCAAGATATGGAATATTGTTTTTTGTGCAGACCCGCTCAATCTCAAGTCTTTTAGCCTCGCTGCGGGAATTGTCGAAGACCATAACCTCTGTATCGGACAAATTTCTGTTTGCCATCCGCAATAGCCAATCCAAAGCCCATGGCTGTTCGAACGCGATAACGAGCGCAACATTTTGCGCCGCCAGCTGTCGGTTGCTGTTCAGGAACGCGCTCAGTTGCTTTGGGCGAATAGTCTTGTACATAGCAAGCCACGCGTCGTTGCGAGCTTGCTTGAGCGCATGCTGGATCGGAACTAATCTCAGCCACTCCGTTAAGGAGAATTCAGTCAGATTGCGCATGAATCGTCGGCATGAGATCTCAAGTGAATCAAATCATTGTGCAATATGAGGCACCGCTTTCTGCAATCTCGCGAATTTTTCCAGTACGTCGGACACAGAGATATCCGAGACATCCTGCGATTCACTCCGCATAAGCTGATATGGCACTCCCCATGGATGCCATTGGCGGGCATCCGAATCGCCGAAGAAGCACAGGATGGGCTTTCCAAGCGCGGCCGCCACGTGCATCGCTCCACCATCGCTGCAAATAACCCGTTCGCATACAGAAAGTCCAGCGAAAAGCTCGGATAGCGTTGGGGTGGGAAAGCCGACAACCGGAACCCCGCCAAGTTGCTGCAGAACCTGTTTCGCCTTGGCGTCGTCCCCTGGATGGGTGGGATTATCAAGCGCGCCCGGAGACCACAACAAAACAAATGCGAGATCCGGACTGTGTGCGGAAAGTTTGCGAAGCAATTACACGAATCTTTCGGCCGGCCACCGCTGTTTTGGTTTGCGTGCACTGATGTGTATGCCGACCAGTTTGCCGTTTGCCGGTAGCACTTTCATTATCTTATTGCGGGCCAAAACTATTTCGTCCTTGTTGACGAAAGCGGCCGTTTTTGGCGGCGGGCCCTCTATTCCGAAAAACCGCGCGATGCGGAAAACCTCATCGACCTCGTGCAGGGTGCCAGCCGGACTCGCCTTAAGTCTGACTGCGGGATCGGCGCAGTCGCCGAAACCGACAATGGTGCGCGCATTAATCCGGCGGGCGAACATCTGGGCCTTTGAAGACCCGGCCGGCGAAGCGAGAATCGCATAATCAACGCGCAGCTTTCTTAGCCGGATGATCAGGCTCAGCGTCGACCAATACGCTGACAATGCGCTTCTGGATCCCCGGTGTTTTGCCTTTGTATAGACGAACACTTCGTCAAGATCAGGATTCCCGTCGAGCACTCTGGCGTTGTAGCTGTTTACCAGCGCGCCGATCCACGCTTCAGGGAAACGCTGGCGAAGCGCGTGGATTAAGGGGGTCGTGAGGATCAAATCACCGATGTTGTCACGGCGTATGACGAGAATCTTCGAGCGCGCTGTCGCAGGTGTGACGCTCATGCTCTGCGTTTCGGCGAAAACAGTGGTCGCGACAGGAAAAAGTGAAGGGATCTAGGCAGCAGTCTTGTTCCGCGCCTGGAACATGAACAACCGCTTGTCCATGGTCTTTCTCACTCCGATGTGGAACTGTTCACTCAGAAAGGCAAGCAGCTCGAAATCCCGGTTGCCGTGCAACTCTCCATAAATCCACTTCACCTTGCCCAGAAAGTCAGCCCCTAGCCTGGTCAATATGTCGTATTCAGAGCCTTCAGTATCGATCTTGATCAAGTCCGCGGATTCGATTCCGAGCTCTTGTACCATGGATTTCGCGTCGCGTACTTCAACACTCACCCGGTGTTCAACATCACTACCGGCTTGATGGAAGGAATAGCCCCCTTGATTCACTTTTGAATC
>DATMZQ010000250.1:0-3354 GCA_035573615.1 Burkholderiales bacterium
TCGCTTCCCGCCAGAACCAAATGGCTATCTGCACTACGGGCATGCCAAATCAATCTGCCTGAATTTTGGACTGGCATTGCAGTACGGGGGGCGCTGCCATATGCGTTTCGACGATACCAACCCCGTTACCGAAGAGACCGAATACGTCGAATCCATACTGGATGCGGTCAAATGGCTGGGCTTCGACTGGGGTGAACATCTTTATTACGCATCGGATTACTTCGATACGCTGTACGATTTCGCCGAGGCGTTCATCGAGCACGGCCTGGCTTATGTGGACAGCCTGACCGCGGACGAAATGCGCGAATATCGCGGTACGCTCACCGAGGCCGGACATTCAAGTCCCTATCGCGATCGCTCGCGCCAGGAAAACCTTGATCTGTTCCGGCGCATGAAAGCGGGCGAATGGCCGGATGGTGCGCACGTGCTGCGGCTGAAGATCGACATGTCATCGCCGAATATCAACTTGCGCGATCCCGTCATCTACCGCATCCGGCATGCACATCACCATCGCACAGGTGACAAATGGTGCATTTATCCGCTGTATGACTACACGCACTGCATTTCGGATGCGCTGGAAAACATCACGCATTCGCTGTGCACGCTAGAGTTCGAAGACCACCGCCCGCTCTACGACTGGGTGTTGGAACAACTGGCGGAATTCGGGCTGCTCGCCAGGCCGCTGCCGCATCAGTACGAATTCGCCCGGTTGAATCTATCCTACGTGGTGCTCTCCAAGCGCAAACTCATCCAGCTGGTCGAAGAAAAGCACGTTGACGGCTGGGATGACCCTCGCATGCCCACGATCGTCGGCGCGCGTCGTCGCGGCTTCACTCCGGAGGGATTCCGTCTGTTCATTGACCGCATCGGGGTATCTAAATCCGATTCGTGGATCGATATGAGCGTCCTGGAAGATTGCATGCGGGACACGCTGAACGAGACGGCAGAACGGCGCATGGTGGTCCTCGATCCCGTCAAGCTGGTCATTGACAATTACGCAGAGGACAAGGAGGAAACGTGCGAAGCGCCAAACCATCCGCAAAAGCCCGAGCGGGGCAAACGCGATCTCGCGTTCTCGCGTGAACTCTGGATTGAGCGCGAGGACTACATGGAAGTGCCTGCCAAGGGTTATTTCCGTTTGTTCCCGGGCAACCAGGTACGGCTTCGCTATGGATTCGTGCTCAAATGCATTGGTGCAGACAAGGATGCCAAGGGCACCATTACGGCCGTGCACTGTGAGATGCTGCCAGACTCGAAGTCCGGCACGCCTGGCGCAGATGTCTACAAAGTCAAAGGTAACATCCATTGGGTATCGGCGCGCCACGCATACCAGGCCAATGTGCGACTCTATGACCGTTTGTTTGCTGTCCCGCATCCAGGAGCGGAGCGCGACTTTTTGGCAGATCTGAATGCCGCTTCCAAAACAATTGCGCGCGCGTATTGTGAAATGTCACTTAAACAAGCCAAGCCCGAGGATCGATTCCAGTTCGAGCGTCACGGCTATTTTTGCGCGGATCGCGGCGACTCACGCCCCAATGCGCCAGTATTCAATCGCACCGTGACGCTGCGCGATTCGTGGGGGAAGTCGCCAACGTGAAAACTGTTTCGCATACGGCGGAACGTCCCCGAACCTGGCATCCCGGCATCGCCATCTGGGTCACGGGTGCATTTCATATTGTCGCCATTGCGGCGCTGCTCGCGCGGCCACAGTGGTGGCCGTCAATACTCGGGCTCGTCATCCTGAATCATGTCGCGCTCGGGCTAATTGGGTTATGGCCGCGAAGCCGCCTGCTGGGCAGCAATATGCTGCGGCTGCCAGACGCTGCGGTGAAGCGCGGGGAAATAGCAGTGACCTTCGACGATGGTCCGGACCCGGATGTTACGCCGAAGGTATTGGACATTCTGGATGCCCATCGGGCGAAAGCCAGCTTCTTTGTCATCGCCGAGAGAGCCGCCGCGCATCCCGCGCTGGTGCGTGAAATCGTCCGCCGCGGGCACAGCATCGAGAACCATAGCCGCAGACACGCAAGCTGCTTCGCGCTGTTCGGCTGGTCCGCGCTCAAGCAGGATGTCGGAGCGGCGCAGGAAATTATCGAGCGCATTACCGGACGCTCGCCTGCTTTCTTTCGCGCCCCCATGGGACTACGTAATCCGATGCTCGATCCGCTAATGGCAATCATGGGACTGCGCTATACGGCATGGACGCGCCGTGGCTTCGACACAGTCACGCGGGATCCGGCAGTAGTGTTGCGGCGCCTTACCCGCAATCTATCTGCGGGAGATATTCTTTTGCTTCATGACCGGCGCTGTCGCGACGACCAACCGATTGCGCTGGAGGTCCTGCCACCGCTGCTCGAGCAAATCGAAGCGAGAGGGTTGCGGCCGGTATCCCTGCCGCTCGCCATGCAGTAATGCAATCCCAAACCACGCTGATCGAGGCTGTGTCCCGGCCTTATCTTGCGGCCGGGCATTGGCCGTATTATTTTGCGCGCGCAAAGCTAACTCACGATCCCATATACCTCACATTGCTGCGCTCGGGTCGTTTTTCGGATCGAGCTCGGGTACTTGATCTGGGTTGCGGGCACGCGTTTCTGGCCGCGCTCATGCTGACGGCGCGCAAGCATTATGAGTCGGGCCTGTGGCGCGCCGACTGGATAGCGCCACCGGCCGATTTACAATTCATCGGCATTGACTCGCAGACCCGCGTGGTCACACAGGCGAAAGTTGTACTCGGCGATCGCGTGGTTATGCATGCGGCGGATTTACGCGAGGCGCCGTTGCCGCAGGCCGATGTAGCCGTCGCAATCGATGTACTGCAGTGCCTGAAAGCGGACGTTCAGGTTGCATTGCTCAAAAAAATCGCACGCTCGTTGTCCGGGGGTGGATTACTCGTGCTGCGCGTGCCGGATGCTGGAGGGGGATGGCGCGCTCGTTTTGGCAAGGCTTCCGATCGGTTCGGTATTCCATTGACCAAGCGCGCATTCGCGACCTATCACCATCGGACGCTCGGCGAGTGGTTGCAACTGCTTCAGACGCTGGGATTTGAGCCTAGCGTAGATCCGTCACGGCAAACCTTCGCCAATACGGTGCTGTGGGCAAAGGCGCCCCAAGCTTGAGCATCGACAACCAACGCCGCACAATGCCATCTTGTCGCAGTGTAGGGTTTCGGCATGCACGAAATCGAGCTAGCGGATTTTAGGAATCGCCGCGTCGCCATCTGGGTTCAAAACCGCTGGCTGGTATACGTTTGCCTGGTCCTCTGCCTTTCGTTGTTGATTCTCGCCGGTGCTTTGAACGTGCCGGCGCAATTGGCATGGACCGCGGGTACGCTGGCCTGTGGTCTTATCGCATTTA
>DATMZQ010000251.1:0-2012 GCA_035573615.1 Burkholderiales bacterium
TGATAACACAGCGGTTGGGCGCCACAAACCGGCGCGATCGAAGCGTGCGTTCGAGCATTCTGCTCGACCTAATTCCCGCGCGAGCGCGCGGGGTTTCGTTTCATGACTCCGGCGAAGCAAACGCGACTGCGCGCAGTGTTAGCACGAATTGGACGAAAAGTTGCGCGAACTTTTGGCGCAAACGCTGGACCGAAAGCATTGCGTGAGTAGAATTGGGGCGCACGAAAACTGGCACCATGCCCCTTGAAAGGGGAGCGATACATCCAACACGAGACGTGGTTCGGACGCAAGTGTCCAGTCAGTGCGCAGAGCCGTATTTGTTGAAATGGATAAGATAGGTGATATGGGGTGATAGCTGTCGTTTGCTGCGTGCCCTAATCTCTTACCAAATGTCGGACAGCGGCGGCACTTTAATAAATCGGTGATAGAATTTGTTGGCTTTCATCGGTAGTTCTGGGGATAATGGCCGTTGACTTTAACCGGTGTTGCACCAATCCTCGTGGCACTGGCAGGAGGCATTGTACCTACCTTGGCCCCTGCGACACGCACATCCAATGGTGTCAACCTTTCCCGGTGGCTCCCGCTGATTTCCCCGCCGAATCACGAGTGGTTCAAACCACACGAACTAAGCTCACTTCAGGAGTGTTGACTTGTACGACGCATTATTGGACGAATTGGAAGACGACGGTGCCCCGCATCAGGAAGAAGTGGCCGACCTGACGGACAAGCCGGCTGGCGATGAGGACGTTGATGACGAACTCGATTCGCCGGATCTGGTAACCGATCTCGACCTGGACATCGACCCAAAGGCCGACGACCTATTGGCTGTGGTCGACGAAGAGGCCGAGAGCTGGTCGGATGACCCGGTGCGCATGTATCTGACGCAGATGGGCGAGATTCCTCTGCTCACGCGTCAGGAAGAAATCGCGTTGGCCAAGCGGATTGAAATCACGCGGGCCAATTTCCGTCGTAAGCTGCTGGAATGTGACTACGTGGTGCAGGATGCCGTGAAGGTCCTGCGGCGCGTGCACGCCGGCGAGCTTCCCTTCGATCGGACCGTTCAAGTTTCGGTAACCGATCACCTCGAAAAAGACCAGATTCTCGGCCGTTTTCCGCATAATTTGCGCACGGTGGAAATCCTGCTCAAGCAGAACAAAGACGACTTCCGCATTGCGACCAGTAAGTCCTATAAGATGACCCAGCGCCGCGACGCCTGGCAGCGGCTGGGTCGCCGGCGACTGCGGGCCGTCAAGCTGGTCGAAGAGTTGGGTCTGCGCACACAGCGGCTCGAGCCCAAGATCAAGGCGCTCGAAGAGTTCAGCCGCCGTGTCGACACGCTCAAGGCTCAGATCGAGGCCCATCGCAAGGCCAAGGGATCGCTCAACGAGCGCAAGCCCTGGATCATGGAGTACCGCAACTGTTTGCGGGCAACGCAAGAAACGCCGCGCAGCCTGCGCCATCGCGTGCAGTATCTGAAGGTCGTTTACAGTGAATATCAAAAGGCCAAGCGCGGTTTGTCGGAAGGCAACCTGCGATTGGTCGTGTCGATCGCCAAGAAGTATCGCAACCGTGGCTTGAGCTTCCTGGATCTGATTCAGGAAGGCAACGCCGGCCTGATGCGGGCGGTCGACAAGTTCGAGTATCGACGCGGGTTCAAGTTCTGCACGTATGCCACCTGGTGGATTCGTCAGGCCATTACCCGCGCCGTGGCGGACCAGAGCCGCACGATTCGCATTCCGGTGCACATGGTCGAGACCATGTCCCGCGTGCGCAACGTGTCGCGCGAGCTGCTGCAAGAGCTGGGACGCGAGCCGACGATCGAAGAGACGGCCAAGCGCGCCGGCACGGCAATCGACGAGGCGCGTCGCGTGCTGGCCATGAGCCGGTATCCGATCAGCCTGGACCGGCCGGTCGGAAACAGCGAGGACAGCCATTTTGGCGATCTTCTGCCCGACAGTGGGGCCGAGAATCCGGCGGTGGGCGCCGCTCAGGAGATGCTCCGCGGTCGGATC
>DATMZQ010000252.1:0-3451 GCA_035573615.1 Burkholderiales bacterium
CTGGCACAGTTTGAAACCCGTTCCGGTCCCGAATTTACGATGCGATACAACGAGTATCGGTCCGCGCAAATCAACGCTAGCGCCGCGCCGGGTTATAGCTCGGATCAGGCATCGGCGGCCTTGGAAGATGTCTTCAGGCAAACTATGCCTCGCGAAATGGGCTTTGACTACATGGGCATGTCTTACCAGGAGCAAAAGGCGCGACAAGGAGTGCCGCCGTCCGTCATCTTCGGATTTTCGCTGCTGTTCGTTTTCCTGATTCTGGCAGCGCTCTATGAAAGCTGGACAGTGCCTTTTAGCGTGCTGCTCAGCACGCCAGTCGCAGTCTTCGGCGCTCTGGCTGCTCTCTGGCTGCGTCGTGTCGTAGTCGGCCTTTACCTGCCGCAGTACATGGTTCAAATCGAGAACGATGTGTACGCACAGATTGGCTTGGTGATGCTGATCGGCCTGGCTGCCAAGAACTCGATTTTGATCGTGGCATTTGCCAAAGAGGACTACGAACGCGGCATGTCCATCGTCGATGCCGCACTATCCGCGGCGAGGCTTCGCTTCCGGCCCCTCATGATGACCGCGCTCGCCTTTATTCTCGGCTGCGTGCCGCTCTGGACAGCGTCCGGAGCAGGCTCGGTCGCGCGCCAGATTATGGGCACGGCGGTAATTGGCGGCATGGTGGCGGAGACCTTCATCGGCAGATTCTTTGTTCCTGCAATTTTCTACGTAGTTGAGAAATTGTCAGGCGCCGAGCGACGGAGAGCATTGCCGCTCACGCCCGCCGAGGCGCCCAGTCAAGGGGACTAATTATGAAAAACACTACACCCTTAGGAATTCTGGCTGTGCTGATTCTGGAAGCTGGCTGCATGATGGGACCGAAGTACAAGCGGCCGACTGTGGACGTCCCGCAGGAATATCGTGCACACGCGCCGCAACAGGCCGCCCAAGCCTCGTCGTTGGGGAATGAAGGATGGTGGCAGGTCTACCAGGATCCAGTTCTGGCACAACTGATCCACACTGCCATTGCGGACAACTATGACGTGCGCATCGCTGCTGCCCGCGTTCTTGAAGCCCAGGCGCAAGTCGGGATTACGCGCTCCAACCAGTTCCCGTCGGCGAGCGTCGGGGCGGATGTCTTCAGCCAGCAAAACGCTAAGGTGACAAAGCTATTTCCCGCATATCAGGTCAATGGCGGTGAACTGAATCTCGCGGTCATCTGGAATCTGGACTTCTGGGGGAAATACCGCCGTCAAACCGAGGCGGCTCGTGCCCAACTACTCGCAACCGAATGGGGACAGCGAGCGGTGCTGTCTTCGCTAGTCGCTAATGTAGCGACGGCGTATTTCCAGCTTCGCGCACTCGACAGCGAACTCGAACTCTCGAAGCGCACGCTGGCATCCCGACAACAATCCCTTAAGTTAACTCAGGTGCTTGAGAGCCATGGCTCGGCCTCTGGACTTGACGTAAGTCAAGCGGAGCAGCTCGTCTACACGGCTTCGGAGACAATCCCGGATCTTGAGCGCCAAATTCAGCAGCAGGAAAACCTGCTCAGCGTTCTTCTCGGCGAAAATCCCCAATCCATTCCCCGCGGACGCGCGCTTACCGAACAGCCCGTCCCCCAGAACGTTCCGGCCGGCCTTCCCTCGGAATTACTCGAGCGCCGGCCGGACGTCCGCCAAGCGGAAGAAAACGTGGTTGCGGCCAACGCACAAATCGGCGTCGCAAAAGCCGCGTTCTTTCCAAACCTGTCGCTCACTGGACTAGGAGGGCTGGAGAGCAACGCCTTGCATCAGTTCATCAGCCAGCCTTCGGAGATATGGTCCGGGGCCTTCAGCGTGAGTCAGCCCGTCTTTCAGGGCGGCGCCCTCCACTCTCAACTCAGGCTCGCACGCGCCAACCGGCAAGAAACAGTGTTCTCTTACCAGCAAACCGTCCAGAACGCCCTTGAACAAGTTTCCAATTCACTGGTTGCTTCTCAAAAAAACCGTGAGTTCCGGGAGCAACAGGAATTGCTCACACGAGCGGCGCAGCAGACCGACCAACTGTCCGAGGTTCTCTATAAGAACGGCGGCGCGAGTTATCTCCAGGTGCTGACCAGCGAATCAAATTTCTTCTCAGCGGAACTAAATCTGGTGCAAGCCCAGCTCAACGAGCGATTGGCGCTCGTGCAGCTTTACCAGGCCGTTGGCGGTGGCTGGCAGCAATAAGGGAAAGGTAAAGATGTTCAAGAGAATTGCGGTTGCGCACGACGGATCTCCTGAATCTGGATCTGCATTATGAAACGGATAGCGTTTCTTTCAATTCTCCGGTGGCGTAATGCTTCCTAATTACGCGCCGTTGTCGGTCGTCGAGCAGTTCGGCCTGCTCGAGCAGCTGCACCCCCGGTCGGATTGACCTGGGCTTGGGCCGGTCGCCCGGCCTCAGCTGTTCCCCCGAGATTGCAATCTCGCTTTTCTCACACCGAGAGAACCGCAAAGGACTCCGTCCCTTGCATAGTATATTCGCTAATGTTATAGTTAGTACACTATGACCGATGATGCCGATGCCCGCACTGTCCAGGCGCTGCGCAGCGATCTGGCGCTGCAGATCGCGCGCCACATCAGGTGTAACGGCCAAACCCAGGTCGCCGCGGCGAAGCGGTTGGCTGTCCCACAGCCGACTGTGAGCCAGATCATGCACGGCAAAGTCTCTCAGCTTTCCCTCGAGCTGCTGATCCGCATTGCAGTCCGTGCCGGATTGCCGGTGGTGCTGCAGACAGGCAAGGATGCGGAAGAGGCAGGAGCGTTCGTCGCGGGCGAGCCACTGCACGAGAGTCGGATCCTGAGGTCGAAGGTTGCCGATGACGCACGTCAGGCGTTGAACGAGGATGCGAGAAACATGACCCCGCAGCAACGGCTCGAAGCGCATGCCCGACACAGCCAGCTGATGGTCGAGCTTCGCCGGGCGGGCCGAAAGAGCAGGAGGGCTCGATGAAAGCGCGCGGGGCAGGTCAATCTGCGCATCTGTTGCTCAATGTAAGCGCAGTGCTGGCAGAAAACGACGTCGAGTACGCCGTCATCGGTGCTATGGCCGCCGCGGTGTATGGCGCCATACGTGCAACGACGGATGCGGATGCCCTGCTATCCGTTTCCGTCGCCAGGCTCAGGCAGCTCGAAAAAGTATTCAAGAAAGCGGGATTTACAACGGAGGTGCGTCGCGGGGATGCGGACGATCCCATTCCCGCGCTGCTCTCAGTAAGCGACCGGCACGGCAATCGGGTGGATCTGCTGGCGGGCCTTCGCGGTCTCGACCAACTGGCCTTGTCGCGCTCGATCACCGTGCCCTTTCTCGGCAGTTCCCTGCGTGTGATTGGGCGGGAGGACTTTATCGCCATGAAGTGCTTCGCCGGCGGGCCTCAAGATATCGCCGATGCGGTCCAAGCGCTTAAGACCGTCGATCAGCCCCTTGACTTGGAGCTGTT
>DATMZQ010000253.1:0-2779 GCA_035573615.1 Burkholderiales bacterium
GGCCATATTTGGTGATGTTGTAGCGCCGGCGCGAAATGTCATGGACCTTGCTTCAGCGGATTCCATCATCGCTGCAGTAAGGAGCGTGCGTCCGAACCTGATTGTCAATGCGGCGGCTTATACCGCAGTAGATAAGGCGGAATCAGAACCAGAGTTGGCCATGAAGGTAAACGGTGAGGCGCCGCGCATTCTCGCGGAACAGGCTGCCTTGCATGGCGCCGCATTGATTCATTACTCGACTGACTATGTATTCGATGGCCGCAAGGAACAGCCTTATCGCGAAGAAGACTTGACGGCGCCAATCAACACATACGGCCGTACCAAACTTGCTGGCGAGCGCGGTGTTGCTGGCTCGGGTGCGGCCCATCTCGTTTTCAGAACCAGCTGGGTATACGGACCCCGCGGCCATAATTTTCTATTGACGATGTTGAAGCTCGGCCAGGAACGCAAGGAAATAAAAGTCGTAAACGACCAGTTTGGCGCGCCAACATCTGCGCGACTGATTGCCGAAGCGACTGCCTGCGTGGTCGCAAAAACCTTGTCTCGGGGCAAGCTGGACCTAAATGCGCTGCAGAATGCCAGTGGCCTCTATCACCTCACTGCATCGGGGCATACAACGTGGCACGGGTTTGCGCAGGCGATTTTACTGGGAAAGTCCGGTATGGCTAAGGTGGTCCCGATCCCCACGTCCGCTTATCCCACACCAGCCCGGCGTCCGCAGAATTCGCTGCTGGATAACGCCAAGCTGGAAAGGCAGTTCGGCTTTGAGCTACAGGACTGGAAGGTCGGATTAGAATTGTGTCTGGAGGAGATTAATGACCGGTGACCGTTTACCGCTCGCTATCGTTTATAGTCGTCTTCCAACCGCACGATGTCATCCTCGCCCAGATAGCTGCCGGATTGCACTTCAATCATGTGAAGTGCCATCTTGCCGACGTTCTCCAGCCGGTGTTTCGCGCCAAGCGGGATGTAAGTCGACTGATTTTCAGATAGCAGCAATGTGTCATCTCCGCGGATAACCTTCGCGGTTCCGGAAACGACGACCCAGTGTTCTGCACGGTGATGATGCATCTGCAGTGAAAGCTTGCACCCCGGCTTAACCATGATGCGTTTCACCTGAAAACGATCACTGCTATCGAGGCCTTCGTAGTAACCCCATGGACGGTAAACGCGCTTGTGCACGAGGTACTCATCGCGCTGCTTGGCCTTCAGCGCATCGACGATCTTTTTGACCTCCTGCGAATGGTCCTTGTGCGTAACCAGTACTGCATCAGACGTCTCAACGATGATGAGGTCTTGCACCCCGACTGCCGCCACCAGCCGGTGCTCCGCACGCACATAGCAATTGCGCACGTTATCGGTATGGATGTCTCCAAGGGTGACGTTGCCGCTTGCATCCGGTTTGCCCGCCTGCGACAGCGCGGTCCATGAACCAATATCACTCCAACCAATATCCGCCTCCACTACGACGGCATCGCCGGTCTTTTCCATGACGGCGTAGTCGATGGAGTCGGAAGGACAAGCAATAAAGGCCTTTTCATCGAGGCGAACGAAATCAAGATCGCGTGTGGCCGCGGCCCAAGCTGCCTTGGCCGCCACAAGAATATCCTTGCGGTACTTGCCCAGTTCTTCCAGATAACGCGATGCCTTGAATACGAACATTCCGCTATTCCAGTAGAACCGGCCAGATTCAACAAACTGACGTGCCGTGGCCTCATCCGGCTTTTCGACGAAACGAGCCACGCGATAGCAATCAGTGGATTTTTCCAGCCCCTGCCCGCGCTCGATATAACCGTACCCCGTTTCAGGTTCCCGACCGACAATGCCAAAAGTAACCAGCCGGCCATTGGCCGCAGCTGCGGCCGCTTTGCCGACCACTGTGTGGAATTGGCCAATATCGCGAATCAGATGATCTGCCGGCAATACCAGCATGATTCCATCCGAATCCTCGGTTACAACATGCAGTGCGGCGACGGCCACTGCGGGTGCGGTATTGCGGCCGGCAGGCTCAAGGATCTGTGCTCCCGCCACTATGCTGATCTCGCGAAGTTGCTCGGCCGCAAGAAAACGGTGGTCATTGCTGCAGACCAGAACCGGCTTTTTCAAACCCGCGATGCCGTCAAGACGCAGCAATGTATCCTGCAGCATGGTCTTTTCGCCTACCAGCGGCAGAAACTGCTTTGGCAGCAGTGTGCGCGACAGCGGCCACAGCCTGCTGCCGCTGCCACCTGAAAGAACAACTGGAAAAATCATGCGGTGCCTCGTCCTGGCAAGAACCTATACTGGCTTTTGTTTCCGCGTGAATACAAATCGCTTAAAATCGCAGACATTCCAGCCTGGTTATTTTCGATGAACGCACGCTTTGCGGTAAGCGCATTTGAAGTATACAGAACCGGTGTCGTTCCTGACTGATGGCTAAAGTTGCCTTGATCACCGGAGTGACCGGTCAGGACGGCGCCTACCTTGCGGAATACCTGCTGCACAAGGGTTATGAAGTTCACGGCATCAAGCGCCGCACCTCGTTGTTCAATACGGACCGGATAGATCATCTGTATCAGGATCCGCACATTGAACATCGCAATTTTATTCTTCATTACGGGGACATGACGGACTCGAGCAGCCTGGTGCATGTGATCCAGAAGACGCAGCCGGATGAAATCTACAATCTGGCGGCGCAGAGTCATGTCGCAGTGTCGTTTGAAGAGCCGGAGTACACGGCCAATTCAGATGCACTCGGCACGCTTCGCATCCTGGAAGCTATTCGCATTCTCGGCCTGGG
>DATMZQ010000254.1:0-13942 GCA_035573615.1 Burkholderiales bacterium
AACAACTTAAAACGCCTTATCCGGTGTCGTTCAAGCGTGTCGAGAAATACTGGAGCGAGGTTTAGTCCGGGCTGCTAGGATTTGACGCCAGAGCTACCACACGCTACGCCATGGAAAAATCATTCAAAAAGGAAATCGGGCTGCTGAGCCTTGGTGCGGGCCAAATTTTTTACGGCGAAGGCATTCTTGCGATCACCAAGGCGTTGCTGCAGTCCGGCGTGGCTTATGTCGGTGGTTATCAGGGTGCGCCAGTTTCGCACCTGATCGACGTCATGGTCCAGGGTCGGGAGTACCTGAATACGCTCGGCGTGCATGTCGAAGCATGCTCGAATGAGGCGTCCGCGGCAGCCATGCTGGGCGCATCGATCCATTACCCGTTGCGCGGCGCCGTAACCTGGAAGTCGATCGTGGGTACCAATGTCGCGGCCGATGCCTTGTCGAACTTGTCTTCACCTGGCGTCACGGGTGGCGCGCTGATTGTGGTCGGCGAAGATTATGGCGAAGGCGCCAGCGTAATCCAGGAGCGCACGCACGCGTATGCGCTGAAGTCTTCGATGCTGATGCTGGATCCGCGCCCCGAATTGTCGAACATGGTCCGGATGGTGGAACAGGGGTTCCAGCTTTCGGAGGCGTCGAACATGCCCGCATTAATGGAACTGCGCATCCGCGCCTGTCACGTGCGCGGCAGTTTCGTATGCAAAGACAACATCGCCCCGGCCATCTCGACACGCCATCTCATGGCGGAGCCGGCGAAATTTGACTATGCGCGGCTGGCACACCCGCCGGTGACGTTTCGTCACGAGAAGCTTAAGGTCGATGACCGCATCCCAGCCGCGCGGCGGTACATCGCAGAAAACCAGCTGAATGAACTCATGGCCGGCGCACGCGCTGAAGCCGGTTTTATCGTGCAGGGCGGGCTTTATAACTCGCTCATCCGTGCGTTGCAGCACTTCGGACTGGCCGATGCCTTTGGCGTGTCCGCGATTCCCATCTTCGTGCTGAATGTCACGTTTCCGCTCGTACCAGAGGAAATTTCCCGATTCTGCGTGGGAAAGCGCGCAGTGATGATCGTGGAAGAAGGCACGCCCGAATATATCGAACAGGAGATACTCGCATCGTTGCGCAGGCTAGAAGTCGGAACACCAGTGCACGGCAAGGACATGCTGACGGCTGCGGGTGAATACACGGTTGAGGTCATTGCCCAAGGTCTCGAAAAATTCTTCGATGCTTATCTGCCGGGCCTCGCGAGCGAGGGGGGTAAAGACTGGCTCCGAAGCAACACAACACGCCGGCGCGACATTGCGCGCCAGCTTTCCGGGCCCTTACCGGCACGTCCGCCGCAATTCTGCGTCGGCTGTCCCGAGCGGCCGGTTTTCGCGGCGCTCAAACTGTCCCAGCGGGATGTGGGTCCGACGCACATTGCGGGCGACATCGGTTGCCATTCCTTCGCGACATTCGAACCGTTTTCGTTCGGCCATTCGATCCTGGGCTACGGCATGAGCCTGGCCAGTCGTGCTGGTGTCTCACCCATGATGAAGCGGCGCGTGCTCTCGGTCATGGGTGACGGCGGATTCTGGCACAACGGTCTGCTGACCGGAGTGCAGTCGGCCTTGTTCAATGGCGACGATGCGGTACTGGTGATCTTCAAGAACGGGTACACGTCCGCTACCGGCACCCAGGAATTGATCTCCACTCCGGACGCAGAGGATAAGATCGCTGCAGAGGACAAACAACAAAGTCTCGTGCATCGCAACCTCACCATAGAAAAGACGTTGACCGGCATGGGCGTGAAATGGATGCGCACCGTTCATACCTATCATGTCGAAAAAATGCGCCAGACCTTCGATGAAGCGTTTACGACCGACTTCAACGGACTCAAGATCATCATCGCCGAGGGCGAATGCCAGCTTGAACGCCAGCGACGTATCCGGCCATGGATAGCGGGACTGCTGAAGGCGGGCAAGCGCGTGGTGCGTGTGAGGTACGGCGTAGACGAGGACGTTTGTACCGGTGACCACGCGTGCATCCGCCTGTCGGGTTGCCCGACCCTGACTCTGAAAGATAATCCGGATCCGCTCAAGGTGGATCCGGTGGCGACAGTCATCGACGGTTGCGTCGGCTGCGGGCTGTGCGGCGAAAACGCGCATGCCGCCACCTTGTGTCCCTCGTTCTATCGCGCTGAAGTCATCCGCAACCCGCGTTTGCATGAACGCGTGGTAGCGGGTTTGCGCAGCGCGGTGCTGCGGTGGATGCAGCCGGCATGAATCTGGCAGATCGTCGTCCGATCACTTTGCTTATCTGCGCGCTTGGCGGCGAAGGTGGCGGGGTGCTGGCCGAGTGGCTGGTCGATACCGCTACGCGCAGCGGCTATAGCGCGCAGAGTACGTCGATACCCGGCGTTGCACAGCGCACCGGTTCGACAACGTACTACTTTGAAGTTTTCCCGGTTCCGATCGCGCAACTCGGCGGCCGCGTGCCGTTGTTCAGCCTGTATCCGGTACCTGGCGCGCTCGATGTACTGGTTTCCTCTGAACTGCTGGAAACAGTGCGCCATATCGCGAGCGGCATGGCTTCGCGAGAGCGCACGCTGGTTGTGTCCTCGAGTTCGCGGACGCTGACCACTGCGGAAAAATTGCAGCTGGCCGATGGGCGCGCTTCATCGGAGGAGCTGCTTAAAATCGTGCAGCAATACAGCAAAAGGGCGCATGTATTTGACATGTCCTCGGTGGCCCAAGATGCGGGGACGGTGTTGAGCGCAGTGCTGTTCGGTGCGATCGCGGGCAGTGGTGCGCTGCCTTTTCCGCGTGAAGCGTTCGATTACACCATCCGGCAGTCCAATACCGGCGTAGAGGCCAGCTTGCGCGGTTTTGCGCGTGCATTCGAAATCGTCGAACGGGGTCGGAACACAAAGCTGCCGGCAGCTTCGATGAGCGTATCCGCTGGCGCGGATTTGCCATCGGATCTCGCACACGACTTTCCCTTGCAGACCCATGCGCTGCTGAGCGCCGGTTATGCGCGCGTACATGAATATCAGGACGAGGCCTATGCCGGACTTTATGTTCAACGCCTGAAGCGCATCCTGGAGGCCGAACGGTTGGCAGACCCGTCCGGCGATCGCCAATTTGCCACCACCAGCGAGGCCGCGCGTTATCTGGCGCTATGGATGGCGTTCGATGACATCGTCCGTGTCGCCGAACTGAAATGCCGGGCGAGCCGCTTTGCGCGGGTTCGCGCCGAAGTCAAGGCGGCAGACGGCGATCTGGTGCGCATCTACGACTACTTCAAGCCTGGAATGCCCGAATTCGCGGCGCTCTTGCCTGCGCGTTTGGCACGCGCACTGACGGCTTGGGACAGTCAGCGACAACAGGCGGGTAAAGCGCCCGTTGCATTGCCGCTGAAGGTCGGCGCGCATACCGTTTTCGGTTATCTCTCGTTACGTCTGCTGGCCGGTCTGAAATGGCTGCGCAAGCGTGGCAGCCGGTTTGCGGCGGAACAGAAGATGATGGAACGCTGGCTTGATGCAGTCGAACGCGGCGCGCGCTTGCATTGGGGACTGGGTAACGAGATCGCGTTATGCGGCCGCCTTATCAAGGGGTACGGTAGCACCAATGAGCGGGGCAAGGATAACTTGTTGCACGTGCTAGAGCAGCTTGCACCGGCCGATAAGGCAAACGGCCCGGAAGCGCGCGCGCAGGCGATCCGTGCCGCGCGGGTGGCGGCACTGGCGGACGACGCGGGCCGGGAACTAGATAAGACGCTGCTCGAGCACGGTGCGGCGCCCAGGCCCGTGAAGGCGCAGCCAATCATGTGGGTTAAAAAGCGGCGCGGCACTCCGGCCTGAGGTGTGCCCAGAGAAAATCGTGTGCGGGGTTGCGCACCGTTACGTTGACTACTATGCTTAAGAGCGTAGTCTGAAGCCAACCTTCACCGTCAGGACTGACTAGCGAGGGGAACAAAATGAAAACAGTTCAGCAGCTGCTGGAATCCAAGCGCCATAGCGTGATCTCGGTTGCGCCATCGAGTTCGGTACTAGATGCGCTGAAAGTAATGGCGGAAAAGGAAATCGGCGCTGTGGTCGTGATCGACGGCGGGCATCTGGTCGGCATATTTTCCGAACGCGATTACGCGCGCAAAGTGATCCTGCAGGGGAAGGCTTCGAAAGATACGCTCGTAAGGGAAATCATGACCGAAAAGGTCGTGTGCGTGCGTCCGGAACAGACTATCGAAGATTGCATGGGGCTGATGACCGACAAGCGCATTCGTCACTTGCCCGTACTCGAACACAAGAGAGTAATCGGCGTCATTTCGATTGGTGATGTCGTGAAGGAAATGCTTTACGAAAAGGAATTCGTCATCAAACAGCTGGAAAGCTACATTCACAATTAGAGGGCCCGCCTGGGGCGGCCGGCATCCAGTTTCCATTGGCGAATACCTTCATTTGCGTCTTGATCGCAATCACGCTCGCCCTGTCGGGCTGCAAGACCCAGGGCGCGTTGACTGCCGATTCGACCCACTGCCGCACGATGGACGTGGACGTGATCAAGAGCCGCTATTCGCGCGAAGGTTCCACCACCGTGTGGTGCGCAAAATGCAAGGACAAGCTTTACCTGTGCGTATCGAATCCACCGCGCAGCCGGGTGGAATGTAAGGAAGCCGCGCCGGAGGCCTGCTCGTAAGCAGACCTGAAGCAAAAAAAAGGGCAGCGTCAAGCTGCCCTTTGTTGTTTACTGCCTGCGATCAATCCTTGAGTGCCTCGATTTCAATGGTGATCTTTACTTCATCGCCCACTGCCGGTACATAAGTGCTGAGACCGAACTCGCTGCGCTTGATGGTCGTCGTGGCGTTTGCACCGCACATGGGCTTCTTGTTCATCGGATGAGGTCCGCAATTGAAGGAAGTGACCTCCAGGCTCGCTGGTTTCGTTACGCCCAGCATGGTGAGTTCGCCGTCTGCCCCGCTCAATTTGTCCCCGTTGAACCTGAGTTTGGTGGCTTTGTACGTCAGCGTCGTAAACTTGGCTACATTAAAAAATTCCTCGCTTTTGAGATGCGCATCGCGCTTGGCATGGCCGGTATCAATTGAACTCGCATCAATGGTGATGTCGATGCTGCCGTTCTTGCCCGCCTGGTCGAGCATGACCTTGCCGTGTGTTGCGCCAAAGCGGCCATGCATGGTTGAAAATCCAAGGTGGTTGATTTCGAAATTCGGATAAGTATGAGCCGGGTCCACGGAGTACGAGTCGGCTGCGGCCGCAGGCAGCGCAAATGTGCCGATCAAGCAGAGTGCTGCAAATTGCGTTTTCAAATTGAATCTCCCATGTTGATTGAACAAGGTGCTGCGATAAAAAGTGCCCGACGCCACTCGCGATTGTGCGGACGCTATTTGTTGCCTGTGGTCACGATACGAAAATTCACTTGTACGTCGTCTGCCACGGTATCGGTGTCCGACCACACGCCCTCACCGATTTTGAACTGCAGGCGTTTCAGGTTGAAGCGGCCTTCATACGTGACTGCATCTCCAGCGCGCTTCAAGGTAAAGGGCGCCACGACATCCTGGCCGATGCCTTTGATGGAAAGTTTTCCGCGTACCTCGTATTTGTCCGGCCCGGACTGCGATACCGCACTGGACACGAATTTCGCCGTCGGGAACGCACTGGTGTTGAACCAGCCTTTCTTGCTCACTTCCGCATCGGCGTCGGGGCTGCCGGTATCGATACTGGCTAGATCGACGTCGATCTGCGCCTTGGCGGCAGCGAGTTTTTTGGGATCGAAGTCTATGCGTGCCGTGAATTTCTTGAAGCTGCCCTGCACCGGCACGTTCATCTGCTTGGACACGAAGGTGATCTGGCTGCTGGCGTAGTCGACCTCAGCGGCGTGCGCAGGGACACCGGTCGCGAGCACTGCAAACGAAAAGACAATGGCGCGAAAGTTCATCTGAGTGCGCTCCGTTTCTTGAGGAATGGCAGCATGCGCTGCAATACGTCGTCGCGATCGACCATATGGTGTTTAAGGGCGGCCGCGATGTGCAATATGACGACGCCGAGCATGACCCAATTCAATGCCTCGTGCACTTCCTTGAGTTGTTCCGCAAGGTGTTTGTTCTTGGCCACCAGATCCGGAATCGGAATCTGTCCAAGATAAACGACCTGGAAGCCTGAAGCAGAGCTCATCAGCCATCCTGAGATGGGAATGGCCAGTGTAAGGATATACAGAAGCAAATGAGCTGAAGCAGCAGCCCGATGCTGCCATGCCGGCATCGCGGCCGGCGGGGCCGGTGGCCGGTGGGCCAGTCGCCAGACGAGCCGCAACAATACCAGCAGAAAAATCGTGACCCCAATCCACTTGTGATACGAGTACAGCTTCAGCTTGACAGGAGAAAGCTGCAGTTGCGTCATGTACTGACCGAGCAGGAAGGTGCTGAAGAGGGCCGCCGCGATCAGCCAGTGCAAGATGATTGCGACCCGGGTATAGCCTGGCGAAGTGATTTGCATGTCAGGCGGCCTTTGGTGCGGCGCGCGCATTCCGCAATGCATCGCGCAGCTTATGCAAAAGTCTCGCCGTCTGCTCCAGCTCCCGCGAAGATAACGCGCAGAACGCCGACTTCAGGTGATCAGCGTGTGCCGGGAATGCCCGCTCGAATGTGCGCACGCCCTGCGCCGTAAGCGTTACGAATACCTGCCTGCGATCTGCATCGGTCGCGCTACGCCGGATCAGGCCGCGGCTTTCCAGCCGGTCCAGGACGCCGGTCAGCGTGCCTTTGGTAATGAGCGTATTAGCACCCAGTTCCTTGCATGTCATGCCCGGGGTATTGCCGAGCGTGGCAACGATATCGAATTGAGAGCTTGTCAGGCCAAGCTTGCGGACGTGTGTGCCGGAATATGATTCGAATGCCTGATAGCACTCGGCCAATGAACGCAAGGTTCTAAAGAACTGCTCCTTAGGCATATCGCCGCCGTCCGTGCATTTAGTTCTAATGCGAACTATTCTTGCGGTTGGCGCGGGCGAAGTCAACGCGTTTGCTCCAGTCGCCCGCTTGACGGGTGTTCCCCACTGCCCGCAAACTCGCCGCACTCAATAGTTCGACAGGAGCAGCACGTTGTTTGGAGCGCTCATCATTGGCGATGAAATTCTTTCGGGCAAACGCCAGGACAAGCATTTCCCGAAGATTGTCGCACTGCTGAAGGCGCGCGGACTCGGGCTGTCATGGAGCATGAACTTGCCCGACGATGCCGAAATCCTCACGCAAGTGCTGACCAGCACGCTGGCGCGCGCGGATATCGTGTTTAGTTTTGGAGGCATTGGCGCCACGCCGGACGATCACACTCGCCAATGTGCCGCGAAAGCGGCAGGCGTCGAACTGCAACTGCATCCCGATGCCAAACGTGAGATTGAAGCGCGGTTCGGCGTAGAAGCGTATCCCAAGCGCATACAGATGGGAGTGTTTCCCGCGGGCAGCCGGATTATTCCGAATCCCTACAACCGTGTGCCGGGATTCAGCTATGCAAAGCACCATTTTTTGCCTGGCTTTCCGGAAATGGCCTGGCCGATGATGGAATGGGTGCTCGATACCGAGTATCCCCACCTGCATAGCGCGCAGCCGCCCGTGGATATGGCGATCATCGTCAAAGACGCAGGCGAGAGCCAGCTGATCGATCTGATGAACGACTGCATTGCCAGGTATGCTGGGCTGAAGCTGTTCAGCCTGCCAAGCTTTACGCCAGCGGGCCGCCGCATCGAACTCGGCGTCAAAGGCGAGGCAGAGATGGCCGCTGAGGCGCTGGAGTTCCTCAAGCAGGGTGTTGTTGCGCTCGGATTTGCATGGGATCCAACAAAATAACGTCGCACCAGCCGTTAATTTTGCGGTCGTCTAACCCCGTTTCATTCTGACCTGCGTTTACGGCGGTGTTCTCATGGACGAGGGGCATACCGTGAAATACATGGCGCAGGTTTTGTTCCTGTCGTTGTTGCTTGGCGGTCCGGCGATGGCGGCTGGCCACCTGGCCGATGTTGAAATCAAGGATCGCACTAGCGGACGTACGTTGCCAGTCTACGAAAGCGCGGGGCATTGGTTTGTGGCCGGTCGGCCCGGAAATGAATACCGGATCAACATCCGCAACCGCGAAACTGAAGACTTGCTTGCCGTCGTTTCTGTTGATGGCATCAATGTTGTGACAGGTGAAATAGCCGGAGCCGCGCAAAGCGGTTACGTGATCGACCGTGCAATTTCCTTATCCATCGCCGGTTGGCGCAAGAGCCTGCAAAAAATCGCGTCTTTTTATTTCACCGATCTGAGCGATTCCTATGCCGCCCGTACCGGGCGTCCGGACAATGTCGGCGTGATTGGTGTTGCGCTGTTCCGGCGGCATCCACAACCGCTTGCACAAATGGACCCTCCAGAAGCGAGTGTTGGTGCCGGAGCTTCGAACGACAATGCGGCTCGCTCGGCCAGCGCGCCGGCAAGAGAGAAACGAATCGGCACCGGCCACGGCCGCAGCCAGTCTGCTCCGGCACGTTATGTTGAATTCGAGCGCGCATCGAATAGCCCGGCAGAAGTGATCGCCATCCACTATGACACCTACGCCAATCTGGTCGCGCGCGGCGTAATCCGCGACGAGCACAGATTACCTCTGCCTTTTCCCGGCGAATTCGTTCCTGATCCGCCGCGAAACGGCTAATCCCATGCCAGGGAACTGAACCTCATTCGGGATGTCATGACCGATGCTTCCGGCTAGACTGGCGCACGTGAGCGCCGAAAACGTCTCCGATGAGCAACTGATGTCGCGCTACCGCGACGGCGATGCGGTGGCGTTCGAGGCGTTGTATGGGCGCCATCGTGGCCCGGTGTTTCGTTATGTATTGCGCCAGGTCGGATTGCGCTCGGCAGCCGAAGAGGTATTCCAGGAAATCTGGATGAATATCATCGCCGCGCGGGAGCGCTACCGGGTGCAGGCGCGTTTTGCGACTTTTCTGTATCACGTTGCGCACAATTGCGTGGTCGATCACTTTCGTCGCAAGACGCCGCTGCATTTGATTTCGCTCGATGACGATCCCGAAGAGGCGATCCAGATTGCGGGTCCCGAGCGTGATCAGCCGGAGCGCGCAGTAGCATCGCGGCAATCGTCCGCGAAACTGCTCAACGCGCTGTCGCTGTTGCCTCCGGAACAGCGAGAAGCTTTTTTGTTGCATGAGGAAGGTGGTCTGACGCTGGAGGAAATCGCCACCGTCACCGGTACCGGCAGGGAAACAGTTAAAAGTCGCCTGCGCTATGCGCTGGCGAAACTGCGCGAAGGAGTCGAGCATGAAGCCGACGTCGCCTGAAGACCAGGAACTGGAGAAAAGCAGTGCGGAGGTTTCGGAACACTACCGTGCTGCTGCCCAGGACGAGCCGCCATCGCGCGTCGATGTCGCGGTGCTCGAGGCCGCCCGTCGCGAGGTCAAGCAGCCGGCACGCCGCCGGCGTGATTGGCAGATACCCGCATCGGTTGCCGCAATGGTGATCATCGGCGTCGCTATGGCGCTCCTGGTGCGAGAAAACCAGGCGCCGCCATCGCTTGATGTCGTCAATGAAGCGAAGCTCGCCAGGCAAACATCGCCGCAAATGGCGATGAAGACACCGCCAAAGGCAAACACCGACTCCGTTCGCGAAAGGCCTTCCCGGGAACGCAGCCCGCGTCCGGATCGCACGCTATCCTCGCAGGAACAAATGGCCCCGGCTGCCCGGGACAGCGCGGCGCCGGACAACGTGGCCAATCGGGCAGCAGCTCCGGCCTCGGCACCCGCGCCTGCAAAGCCAGCAGAATCAGCAAGCATTGCCGCAGCCGAGAGCAAGAAGTCGGAGTCAATGTCTGATGCGGCCGCGCAATCTCGGCGCAGCGATCAGGCGCTGCTCAAGCAAAAAGCCGACAATTCCATTGCCCAGCCTGAGGACTGGCTGCGCAGGATCGATGATTTGCTGCGCGAAGGCAAAAAAGCCGACGCACGCGAGCAGGTGCAGGTGTTTCAAAAGGCTTATCCGGAGTTTGTGTTGCCGCAGCGGTTCAAAGCGTTGCTGGTCGAGCAACATTGAACTGCCGCATGGTGGCAATCTCGCACACGAACCGTGCCCTACAGCTTCAGCGCAAGCGTTAGTCCATCGCCGATCGGCAATAGTGAAATCTGCACGCGCGGATCGGACCGCAGTTTTTCATTCAGGCTCCGTATGGCCCGTGTATCTTCGCTTTGGGACGACGTATCCACGACCTGACCGCCCCAAAGCGTGTTGTCCACTGCGATTAGTCCGCCCGTGCGGGCTAATACCAGGGCCCGCTCGTAATAATTCAAATAATTTATTTTGTCGGCGTCAATAAACACGAAATCGAAGACACCGCCCTGACCGCCTGCAATGAGATTGTCGAGCGTCTCCAGCGCCGGTGCGATGTGCAGTTTGATTTTCCGGGCGACACCTGCTTCCTTCCAGTACTTGCGCGCGATTGCGGTCCATTTCTCGGAGACATCGCAGGCCACGATGTGACCGTCCATTGGCAGCGCAAGCGCGATGGACAGACTGCTGTAACCGGTGAACACGCCGATTTCGAGGCATTGTCTGGCGCCCATGAGTTTGACCAGCAGCTGCATGAACTGTCCTTGTTCCGGACTGATCTGCATCATCGACATGCTATCTTGCGCCGTTTCTGCTCGCAGGCGGCGCAGAATATCGGGCTCACGCACTGAATGCTCGACCAGATAGGCATGCAGCGCGTCGGAAAGCGAAAGTGTTCTATTGGCCATTGCTCTTATGATAACCGTGCCGCAATTACATGATGCGAAATGCATCAGTACGGCATGCCGCACAGGCGTTAAGTTCCCGAAGGGCGCGAACCCGCAATCAATGGAAGCTCCTCACGCCTCCAGTTCTCGACGCCCCAACGCAACAGCGCGGATGCGCCTTCGGCACGCACTTGATGCGGCGGCGGATGCCGCAAAAATTCAAGTGCATCTGCCAGTACCGTAGCTATCCGGGCAATATTGAGCGCCGGTGCGAGCGTCTGCTTGGAAAGTTTTTCACCCGCTGCATTCAGGGCGATCGGCAGATGCAGGTACTCGGGTGTTGGCAGACCCAGCAGTCTCTGCAGATAAATCTGGCGCGGGGTTGAAGACATCAGATCCGCGCCACGCACAACATGCGTAATGCCTTGTGCGTCATCGTCCACGGCGCAGGCGAGGTGATAGGCGAAGACGTGATCGGTGCGATAAAGCACAAAGTCGCCGATCTCGTACTCGAGGTTCTGACTGATCCGGCCTTGCAACAAGTCCTGAAACGCTATTTCCGCAGGCTCGGTGCGGACGCGCCAGGCTCGGAGTTCGCGTCCCGGCGCAACGCCATGGCGGCAGGTTCCCGGATAGACGGCGCCGCCGGAAAGCGTTTCACCGATCTCTTTTCGACTGCAACTACACGCGTAGACCAGGCCATTGGCGCGGAGTTGCTGCAGCGCTGCCTCGTAAGCCCTTGTGCGTTTGCTTTGATAAATAACCTCGCCATCCCAGTGCATCCCCGATTTTTCCAGGCAGCGAAGAATCGCGTCGGCCGCACCAGGGGCGACCCGGGGCGGGTCGAGATCGTCAATGCGCACAGCCCAGGTGCCGCCGCGCGATTTTGCATCCAGGTAGCTACCCAGGGCTGCGACCATCGATCCGAAGTGCAGGGGTCCGGAAGGGGTCGGGGCAAATCTTCCGCGATAAATGTTCAAGAACGGCTATGCCGGTAACGTACGGGCCAGGCGTGCGTAGCTGATCGCCGCGATAAAGAAAACAACTGATAGTGCAATTTCCGCAAGCGCCAATGCCTGTCCGGCTCCGTGCTCGCTCCACCCACGCACCACTCCCTCCATGAAGTAAGCAAATATCAGCATCGAGGACCACTGATAGGTGTAACGTTTGCCGCGCAGGACGCCGAACAGGGGCAGCAATAGTGGAAGCGCTTTAAGGACGAGCGAGGAACCACCAGCACGCACCGGCGCCAGCCACAATTCCCATGCAATACACAGCAGGATCAGTGCGATGAGGCTCGAACTCGCGGCAATACGCGCAACACCGATCACGCGCGGCTGGCCTGCGCAAGTTTTACGAGTTCGCTACGCGCCTCGCCTGCATTGGTGACTTCGCTCGAGAATTCCATGCGCAGCACTTCGCCGTCCGCCAGCACATCGAAGCCATCGCAATCGATGCCGATCATCGTCGCCCCTGCAGGCGTTTTTTGGTACACGAAGCGGCAATAGTCCAACAGAGTATGCGCATGGTCCTTGTTCATATGCTCGATGATTTCGGATTCCGCATCGGCAATCGGATAATCCAATGCCAAATAACTGTCGGCGGTGATCGTATGGATACTGCCGAACCCGGCGATGTACCGCAGTGAACGCGGCTCGATCCGAAAAAAGCGAAAGCCGCCAATCTGCAGGTATTGCCTCGCTTCCGGGAAAAAGCGCGTATAGCGTAACGCAATTACAGGATCGTCCACAGGCGCGATATCACCAATCATGCTCACGCGTGCCTGTTCCTGCAGATCGCGAGTCAGTGGAGACACCAGAAAGCCGGTTTTAACATCGTGCTCGGCATTTTGCGTATGTTCGGCAAGATGACTGATCAACACGACGACTCTGCCACGCTGATCGGTGCAAAACGGCAACGAAGAAGAATATGGATAGCCGCGAAATTTCAACGACTGTGTTGAGAGCACGCCGGCCGTAAACTTGCGTACCAGTCTGCGTGCATCAGATCCGCGGCTCACGTCGGGTTACCGTTTACCGGGACAGCTTCTGCGCTACCTCGGCGAGCCGTGTCCCAAGCGCAATGCAAAGGCGCCGTTCGTCTTCGGTGACCGGCTGGTCCGCATTGGGGCCGGCGAGGTGACTTGCGCCGTACGGCGTGCCGCCGCTGCGCGTGCTCATCAATTCGGGCTCGGAATACGGCACACCGACAATCAGCATGCCGTGATGGATCAGCGGCAGCATCATGGACAGCAAAGTCGCTTCCTGTCCGCCATGCAGCGACGCCGTAGAAGTAAAAACCGCCGCCGGCTTTCCGCTCATGGCTCCCCTGAGCCATAAGCCGCCGGTGCTGTCGATAAAGTACTTCACGGGTGCCGCCATGTTGCCAAACCGGGTTGGGCTGCCGAGCGCAAGCCCGGCGCACTGCTCGAGATCGCCGTAATCCACGTAGGGCGCGCCGCTATCGGGCACTTCCGCCTCGGTGGCCTCGATAACCGTGGAAACTTTCGGAACAGTGCGCAGCCGTGCGCCCATTCCCGTCACTTTTTCGATGCCGCGTGCGACAAATTGCGCCATCTGCTTCACCGCGCCGGTCTGGCTGTAATAGAGCACCAAGATTTCCTGCATTGCCTGTTTTCCCGCCTTGGAAGGCCGTATTATATCGACACGATTCTTCGGTAAAACATGAAACCGTATCTGAATTCAATTAAAGAACTTGGACGCCAATTCCGCCTGCTCGGGAACTTTGTCGTACTGGTTTACCGGCGTTTCAAGGAAGAGCGCTGCTTTCAGTTGTGCGGCAGTTTGACCTTCACCACGATGCTTGCGCTGGTGCCGCTGATCACGATCATGGCCACGGTCATGACGGCATTTCCGGTCTTCGACAATGTCGTCGACACGCTCAAACGTTACGTGGCGGGCAACCTGGTGCCCGAAGGATCGTCAAAGCTGGTGACCATGTATATGCAGCAGTTTGCCGACAACGCTGCGCGTCTTACGGCGCTGGGCATCGTGCTGCTTGGCGTCTCAGCCATCATGCTGATGCTCACCATCGACCGGGCGTTCAACACCATCTGGCGCGTGAAACGGCCGCGTTCTTTGATCCAGCGCGTGTTGATCTACTGGTCGGTACTGACCATCGGCCCAATGCTGATTGGCGGCAGTTTGTCGCTGACTTCCTGGCTGGTGTCCCAGTCG
>DATMZQ010000255.1:0-10160 GCA_035573615.1 Burkholderiales bacterium
CGATAAAACCCTGTCAGTTGCTCTTGCTCGCCAAGCCGCACACCGTATGGTGGATTCCCTACCAGCACGCCCTGTGCAGCGGGTGCAGAGAGCTCGAGAACATTTGCCTGCTTGAGAGTCACCCCATCGGCGAGGCCGGCCGCATCCAGATTCAAACGCGCCGTTTTTAGCGCATCACCATAAAGGTCGCTTCCGAAGATCGCCGGCGCCGGGTTCGGCGCTGGCTTGGCTTCGGCTGCCGCCTTGATGCCGCGCCAGGCAGGTTCATCAAAGTTGCGTAGTTTTTCGAAAGCAAAATTACGATGCGACCCAGGTGCAATTCCTCGTGCAATCTGCAGCGCCTCGATCAGGAAAGTACCGCTGCCGCACATTGGATCGAGCAACGGCAGATCGGGAGTCCAGCCGCAAAGGCTTAGGATGCCGGCAGCGAGATTTTCGCGTAGAGGCGCCTGGCCGCCGCTCTTGCGTGCACCGCGCTTGAACAGTGGTTCCCCCGAAGTATCGAGATAGACAGTAAAACGCTCCGTTTCCAAAAAAGCATGGATACGCACATCGGGCTGGGCGGTATCGACGGTCGGTCGCATGCCTGTGCGCGTACGAAAGCTGTCGCAGACAGCATCCTTGATGCGCAACGTGATGAAATCAAGACTCTCGAGCGGGCTTCGTATAGCGGCGACATTGACCCGTATCGTCAGCGCGCCATCGAACCATTGAGGCCAGTCCAGCCCATTGACCCCGCCATAGATATCGTCTTCGCTTCCGTAATGGCCTGATCCGACCCGCCATAAAATCCGGCTCGCGATACGGCTGTGCAGATTAGCGGCGTAGGCTAACGTCATCGGACCAGAAAAGCTGATCCCACCATCCGTATTGGCCAGTGCGCGCGCGCCCAGTTGTGCAAGTTCATCTGCCAGGACTGTCTCCAGCCCGCGCGGGCAGGGAGCAAAAAAGTTCTGCATCTGATTGTCGGTCATAGGCGCCATCCAGTACCTGAGCGCGGCAGTGAAATATTGTTATGGTTGCAGGCGAATGAACACTTCGAATTCAATGCGCTTCCAGGGATCGCGGTGTTTCGTGAGCCGCACGATACGCGCTTCAAGCTTGTTGCCGCGATCAAGCTGCCGCGCCACCGCGTCATTTTCAGCGCGTGGGACATAGCCCAGCATGTGGCCATTCCAGTGGACACGCACGGCGCGGGAATCATGGGGATTGTCCGGTTCGCGCACCAGCATCAGCGCATCGCCTACCTGAAGCTGTTCCCACAGCCGCTTGCCTTCGTGAAACTGGAATCCAGCTAACGGCGAGCTTTGAATCAGGATGCGCGTCGTCGGTTGTGCCGCCTGCAGCACTGTGCAAGCCAACGCAGCAAAGACAAACAGAACCCTTGCCGCGTGCATATGCATCAGAAGGGCTGTAGTTCCACCAGCAGGATGATCGCGATCAAAATGATCACCGGGAATTCGTTAAACAGGCGGTAGAACATGTGACCGCGACGATTGCGATCATGCTTGAAGTCATTCATCAACCTGCCGCAGTAGAGGTGATAGCACACCAGCACTCCAACCAGTGCCATCTTGGCGTACAGCCAAGCGCCATGAAAGCCGTAACCCAACCATAGCCACAGACCAAACCCGATGGTCAATACGCCACCAGGGGTCATGATGCCGTAGAAGAGTTTGCGTTCCATGATCTTGAAACGCTCGCGGCTCACCGCGTCGTTGCTCATGGCGTGATAGACGAACAGTCGCGGGAGGTAGAACAGGCCGGCGAACCACGTCACCATGAAGACGAGGTGAAACGATTTGATCCACAGCATCGTGTTGTCTTTTTCAGTAAAGCAGCCAGGTACCCGAGTCAAAGCCGCTGCCAAGGACGGCTGCGCTTTGTATGTAGAACAGCAGATTCATTCGGTGCGGCAATGCCGCTCTACAACGCGTTGCAGCCCGACAAGATTGCCGTGAAAGAAATGGCCAGCGCCCGGAAAAACGATCACCGGCAGCGCTTGTGGTCTTGCCCATTCGAATACTTCTTTCAGCGGCACGACCTCGTCCTCCTCTCCATGGATTACCAGCGTGTTGACCGGGACACTTCCGAGCGGAAAGCGCCCGACAGCAGGGGCGGCCAACACCAGGTGTGTCGGCGTCAGGCCTTGCACGACAGACGCGGCGATGAACGCCCCAAACGAAAATCCGCCGATGGCAAGCTTGCGTTCTCCAAAGGTGCGCCGTCCATAATCGGCGAGCGCCAGAAAATCGTCGACTTCGCCGCGTCCATCATCGAATACACCGCTACTCGCGCCCACTCCGCGGAAATTGAGCCGCAAAGCACAGTAACCCAGCGCTACAAACGCTTTGGCCAAGGTCTGGACAACCTTGTTGTCCAGCGTGCCTCCATACAGCGGATGCGGATGGGCCAGCAGCGCTAAGCCGCGCGGTTCTTCGGCCGATTCGTTGACGGCAATCTCGAGGCTTCCAGCGGGCCCATCGATGGAAAGCCTGCGCGCAGGCGGGGCTTTCAAATGCGCAGGCGGTCGACGATGCGGCCGTTCACCAGATGCTGCTCGATGATCTCGTCGATGTCCTCCTGATCAACGTAGGTGTACCAGACCTCCTCGGGATAAACCACGATCACCGGCCCTTCCTGGCAACGATCAAGGCAACCGGCCTGATTGATGCGCACCTTGCCCCGTCCTGCGAGCTGCAGTGATTTGATTTTGGATTTGGCATAGTCGCGCATTTTCTGCGCGTCATGGTCTGCGCAACAGGCTTCGCCATTCTTGCGCTGGTTGCAGCAGAAAAACACATGGTGTTTGTAGTAGCTCAACTGAAATCCTCGTGAACCGCTCCATTATAAACTGCGAGGCACCGGATACTTTTGGGCGTTCAGCGCTATTTTTTCGCGCGCTGCGGAGAGCAGATCGATATCCAGCACGTCGGCTAATCTCACGAGGTAAAGCAGCACGTCGGCGATTTCATGCGCGACTTCCCGGCGCGCCGCGTGACCCAGTTCAAGGCTTTGCGCGGGCGTGAGCCATTGAAAGTGCTCCATGATCTCCGCTGCTTCAATGGCAACCGACATGGCAAGGTTCTTCGGTCCATGGAATTGATTCCAGTCGCGTTCGGCTGCGAAATGGCGCAGTCGTTCGCGCAAATCCTGCAGGCTGTCCAAGCTGGCAGCCGCGGCCTGGGTGGCTTCTGTCATGGCATATGCTCCTTTGGATCCGCAACGTCGACTAGCCTGGTAATGCGAGCGGCCGGATTCGTCATGAGCGAAAACAGGCAGTACAGCAACACCAGTGCCGGCCACCAGGACGACAATAGCCCAATCATGGCGTTGAACGGCAGCAAGTGACCGCGCTGCAAAATTCTGAGCGCCGCAATGAGATACGGATTTGCCGGCGCGAAATTGACCAGCAGGAACCCAACTACGAAACAGAGTGTAGCAGCGCGCATCAAGTTCACCGGCTTGCTTTGCGCGAGTGCGGGCCACACCATCACGCCTGCCACCAGCCCAAGCGCAGATCCTGGCGTCAGCCACAGGCCCGGGTCGCCTGGAATAAACAAGGCCATGGCGGCAATGGTTTTGAATGCCAACGCTGAAAGCATAATCACCGTGACCGCCACGGCAGTCGCGGCGAATGAGCGCGTGATCGTCCCAACCAGACAGGCGATACCAACGAAATTAATCGCGGTGATGCCGGCCTCAAGCAGCAAGTAGACTTCCGCGGAATAACGTAAGCCGGAATTCAACTTAAAAATGTGCCTTAGGTCGCCGTTGCCGAATAGCAAAATATCCGCGTTGAATTGGGTAAGTAACCAAAGAAAGAGCAGCAAAAACGCCAGGTCGGTGCGTGCGCCGCCCTGAAAGTGCCGTTCGCGCAGGCGACGCAGTTCTCCAGACAGCAGCCAGCGTTGCCCCCAGGCGTAGGCGGCCGCTGCTCCCCATAAGGCGCCTATCGAATTGGTCAGCACGTCGAGGTTCGATGAAATGCGCGTTGGAACGCAGGCCTGGGCGAATTCAATGGCAAGGCTGAGAAGCACGCCCGTGCCGACGGCCAATACCATTGCACGTAGCCGCGGCACGTACCCCATCCAGAACAGTGTCAGCAGCAGTCCAAGCGGAAAGTACGCAACAATGTTTACCACAACGTCCGAGGCAACTATGTACGGCGGCCATCCCGCAAACAAGAAACGGGCGGCTTCGTAACCTGGAATGCGCCAATCCGAGAAGGGATACAAGCTGGCGTACCCCACCAGCAGCAGGTAAGCTACAGTCAGGTAGGCAACCAGCCTGGAATTGCGCGCGTAGCGCGCGGGCGGAAAAGCAAGCGAACCGCTCATGTTGTTGGATTGCGCGCTGGGGCCATCCATTCACGCGGACGGCGCAGCATGGGATTCTATGACATCTTCAATGGCGATGCCGATGGACTCTGCGCGCTGCAGCAGCTGAGGCTGGCCGAACCGCGCGCAGCCACGCTGGTCACCGGCGTCAAACGGGATATCGCGTTGCTTGGTCAGGTATCGCCCAAGGCGGGCGACGAGCTTACCGTCCTGGACGTTTCGCTGGATTCGAATCGCGACGCGCTGCTTCGCACCTTGGCAGTTGGAGCACATGTGCGCTATTTCGATCACCATTTCGCGGGAGAAATCCCGACTCATGCGTTGCTGGAAACCCACATCGATATGTCCGCGACCACTTGCACGAGCCTCATCGTTGACGGTTATTTGGACGGCCGCCATCGCATGTGGGCCATCGTGGCTGCTTTCGGCGATAACCTGCCCGCGCAAGCTTACGCAGCAGCGGCCGAACTTGGGATCGGCAGTGACGACGCCGAAACGCTTAAAGACCTCGGCGAAAACCTAAACTACAACGCTTACGGCGCGAATCTGGCCGAACTTCACTTCCATCCCGCCACGCTGTATCTGCGCATGCGGCCCTATGCGGATCCACTTGCATTCTGCGCGCACGCGCCTGAACTGGATACGCTGCGCCGTGCCCGCGAAGATGATTTGCGGCACGCACGTGCCTTGCCATTGGAGAAGGTGGGCGAGCATGCGGTGCTGGTCTGCTTGCCGCAAGCGGCATGGAGCCGGCGCGTTATCGGGACTTTCGCGAACGAGCTGGCGCGGCAGCATGCCAAGCGGATTGTGGCTTTGCTGGTACGCACCGGCGCAGGCTATCAGGTCAGTTTGCGCGCGCCGGAACAGGGAGAAGCGGCCATGCATCTGCTGGCGCGGCAATTCGAATCCGGAAATGGCAGGGCTCGCGCTGCAGGTATCGCGTTCCTGCCGGACTCGGAGGTAACCAGATTGCGTGCGCTGTTGAACAAGCCGCCAAGCCCCGAACCCGCCTGAAGTGAAAAGGCGGGGAAGCCGTAGGCTTGTGAACGTTATTTTGCTTTTATTTCGGTCCAGATTTTATTAAGCAGCTGGCGCTCCTTTTTGTTCATGTCTTTGAGCTGTTCCAATCGTTTGGCCGACTGCGCATCCGGAAACACCGCCTTGATGGACTTGATCTCCGGCTTGATGTATTGCATGGCCTCGGCATTCGGATTGCCGGAGCCCGTGATGTTGGTCAACGCTGCGGAGTTCTTGCCCTCCAGCATGAAATTGATGAACTGGTGAGCAAGGTCGGCACGTGGTGCGGTTTTCGCGATCACCATCGCGTCCAGCGCCAGCACGGCGCCTTCCTTCGGCAGTGCATGACGGATGCGGAATTTCTGCTTGGCTTCCTGCGCGCCAGCATCGGCCTGGAAAATGTCGTTCGAGTAACCGTGTACGACCCAGATATTACCGGTGGAAAGCTCCTTGATGTATCCCTGCGCCATGAAAGCGGCCCAATACGGCTTGGCTTTCAGGATGACGTCCTTGGCCTGATTCCAATGCGCCGGATCGCGGTCGTTCACCGAGTAGCCGAGATACTTCAGTGCAGCCGCCATGACTTCCGCCTGGCTGTCCAGCACAGTGATCTTCCCTTTTATTTTTTGCAGGATCTTCGGATCGAAAATTACCGCCCATGAGTCCACGGTGATGCCCAGTTCCTTCATCTTCTGATCGTTGTAGCCGATCAGCGTGATGGACATCGCGTAAGGAACGGAATACTTGTTGCCCGGATCGAACGGGGTATTCAGGTAAGCCGGCATCAGATTTTTGAAATTGGGCAATTTGCTCTTGTCGAGTGGCTGCAGCCAGCCGGCCTTCGCCATGCCTGCCACATAATTCGATGTGGGCACCATCACGTCGTACCCCTTCGCACCCGCGGCCAGCTTGGCGACCAGTTCTTCATTGTCGCCGTAGAAATCCTGAACAACTTTGCATTTGCATTGCGCCTCAAATTCCTTGACCGATTCCGGGGCAATGTAATCATTCCAGTTGTAGAGATGCAGTTCATCCGCGGCAAGTGCCGGAAGTGCGATAAACAGCAATAGAGGCAGCAGCTTTTTCATGGTGGGTCTCCGTGATTTGGCGAAGCACGTTGTTCTTGGTCCTGCGGTAGCTTAGGCAAACGCGGCTGGTGCGTCCAGAACCATCGTTTATCACGGCTTTTTTACTGGGTACGCAATGACCCGGGCGCCAGCCGCGACGCAATCAGGATCAATGCCAGTGTAAGCGTCATCAGCAACGTGGAAACAGCATTGACTTCGGGCGTGACCGCAATCTTCACCATCGTATAAATCTGCAGCGGCAAGGTGGTCGAACCTACGCCCGCAGTAAAGAACGTAATGACGAAATCGTCGATCGAAAGCGTAAACGCCATCAATGCGCCCGCCACAACGCCGGGCATGATCAATGGAAGGGTTACCAGCCGGAAGGCTGTCCAGGGTGTAGCCCCCAGATCGCGCGCGGCTTCGGTCAAGCTTTCATCCATGCCGGCAAGGCGGGAACGAACAACAATCGCCACGAAGCCAATGCAGAAGGCGATGTGCGATAGCACGATGGAAACCATGCCGAGCGAAATATTCAGCAGTACGAAAAAGATGAGTAGCGAGACGCCCATGAGTATTTCAGGAATTGCGATCGGGGCCAGGATCAGTACTGGCAGCAATCGCGTGCGGAAGCGATACATCGCATAGCCAGCCATCGTGCCCAATATCGTTGATACGGCGCTTGCCGTGATACCGATCAGCAGCGAATTCCAGGCCGCATGCAGCATCTTTTCGTTATGGAACAGTTTCTGATACCAGGACAGGGTAAAACCTACCCATTCAGCATTGAGTCTGGAATCGTTGAAGGAATAGACCACCACGATAGCGAGCGGCGCGTAGAGAAATGCATACGCCAGAATGGCAGCCGACCACAGTAAGACTACCCGCTTGTTCACGTACGCGCCCGTTTCGCAATCCAGGCAGCCGCTCCGGCAAGCACGATCGCCAGGACGGTCAATACCATCGACAGTACGCTACCGAAAGGCCAATCGCGCGTGTCCAGGAACTGCTGCTTGATGACGTTTCCGATCATGATGCCTTCGGTGCCCCCCAGGATATCGGGAATGGCAAATATGCCAAGCGCCGGAATGAAGACGAGCGCTGCGCCGGCATAGACGCCCGGCAGGGACAAGGGAAAGGTTACCCGCCAGAAACGCCGCCACGCATTGGCGCCCAGATCCTGCGCGGCATCGAGCAGCGCGGGATCGTGTTTCTCCAGATTGGCGTACAGCGGCAAGACCATGAAGGGCAGATGCACATAGACCAGGCCGATGATCACCGCAAAAGGCGTGTAGAGCAGCGTGAGTGGAGCCAAACCGAACCAGCCAACGATATGATTCAGCGCCGACACAAACACTGATTGTGGCCCGAGGATGATCATCCATGCGTACACCCGAATCAAAAAGTTCGACCAGAACGGCAGGATAACCAATAGCACCAGCAGATCGCGATGCCGCTTGGAGCTGCGCGCAATCAACATGGCAAGCGGGTAGGCGATCAGCAGGCATGCGAGGGTTGTCACCCCGGCATATGCGAGCGATTTGAGGAACAGCTCCGTATAAAGGAAATCACCAAAGAAACGTCCATAGCTTTCCGTGGTGAGATCAATTTCCCGGCTTCCGGATTCGTCGTTCAGGAGTGGCGCCAGGCCGCCGAATTCCCCCGGATTGCGAAAAGACGCCAGCACCATGATCAGCACGGGAATGGCGAAAAATACAATCAAGTAGGCGAGGGGCGGCCCACTGATCAGCCATTTATGCAGGCGGTTTTGCTGTGCCGCCATGGTTCAGTCGTTCAGAAAATGGCCGGCGTCATGGCGCCACGCAATTTGTACCTCATCGCCCGCCTCGAAGAATTTGGTGCGACCGGCCGCCGAATTCGGCAACAAGGCTTCAATGCGCATGCCATTTGCAAGTTCGACGATGTAGATGGTCACATCGCCGAGATACAGCAGGTCGTGCACCTTGCCGGTAAAGCAGTTGGCCTCGGCATCCGCCGGAAGGTCGCGTCCGATCGCGACTTTTTCGGGTCGCAACGCCAGGGCGCCTTTCAATCCGGGCGCATCGCCTTCCATATTGATTGCCACCACGTCGCCAATACCAGATAACGCCACAGTCATACGCTCGCCGGAACAAGCCTTGATCTGGCCGTCGAGAAGATTGCACTGACCGATAAAGTCGGCGACGAAACGATTCTTCGGAAATCCGTAGATTTTGGAAGGTTCGTCGACTTGTTCGACTCTCCCCTGGTTCATCACGGCAATGCGATGCGACAGCGCGAGGGCTTCGCTTTGGTCGTGGGTCACATAGACAAACGTGATGCCGATTTCCTTTTGCAGCGCGATTAGTTCGAGCTGCACGCTTTCCTTGAGTTTCGCATCCAGTGCGGCAAGCGGCTCATCGAGCAGAAGCAGTTTCGGGCGATTGATCAGCGCGCGGGCCACGGCCACGCGCTGCTTCTGGCCGCCGGACAGTTCATTCGGATAGCGTTTCCCCATCCCGGTCAGACGCACATCTTCCAGGGTTTCCTCGACACGCTGTGCGATTCGCGCCGGGTCCACATTTGCCATCTTGAGTGGGAATGCGACATTCTGTTCCACGTTCATATGCGGAAACAGCGCGTAGCTCTGGAATACGGTGTGGACGTTGCGGGCTTCGGGCGGAATCCCGACCATGTCCTTGCCATCCAGCACGATGCTGCCTCCATCCGGCACGTCGAAGCCGGCGATCATGCGCAACAGCGTTGTTTTCCCGCAGCCGGATGGTCCCAGCAGAGTGAAGAATTCGCCGGCCTCGATGTTGAGGCTGACCTGATCGACGGCAGCGAAGGTACCGAAGCGCCGCGTGACATTGCGAATTTCGAGAAGCGGCATCCTGCCGGTCCGAGTAAACGGGCATTCTAGCAAATGGCATGCGACGGTAAACCGTCACGAATGCTTTGCACGTAGCTAAACCTTCGTCGGCCGCCATTGCAACCGGGCACAACACGATTGCCGGGCACCCGGTGTTACGATTGGCACAGCGGCGACCAATTTTTCGGCGACGCGTGTGAAAAAAGGTATTCCGTCAGCCGGAGAAGAACGAAACACAATGAAGGCAGCGGCACAGTCTGCGCCGGGCGGCGTGCGTGCCCCGGATGCCAATCGCTGGTGGCAATTAATCATTGGCATCATCTGCATGTCGATGATTGCCAATCTCCAGTACGGCTGGACGCTGTTCGTTAACCCCCTGGACGACAAGTTCCAATGGGGCAGGACGTCGATCCAGGTTGCGTTCACCATTTTCATATTGGCCGAAACCTGGCTGGTACCGCTCGAGGGTTACCTCGTGGACCGCTTTGGCCCGGCATTGATCACGGTGAGTGCGGGACTGCTGGTCGGCCTGTCGTGGGTTCTGGACTCGCTCGCGGACTCGCTTGCGCTGTTGTATTTTGCCGCCGCACTCGGCGGCATAGGCGCCGGGGCCGTGTACGGCACTTGCATCGGCCAGGCGCTGAAGTGGTTTCCCGATCGGCGCGGTCTCGCGGCCGGCCTCACCGCCATGGGATTCGGCGCGGGATCAGCACTCACCGTGATTCCGCTCGCTTCAATGATCAAATCCAGCGGCTACCAGGCGACCTTCCTCTACTTCGGCATTGCGCAGGGACTCGTCGTGTTCGCGCTGGGGTGGCTTTTGAAGAAACCCGGTCCGGGTCCCGGCATCGCGCACGGCATTCGGCCTGCGCCGGAGCGGCACTT
>DATMZQ010000256.1:0-3134 GCA_035573615.1 Burkholderiales bacterium
GGCGGTAATCCGAACCGCATGATCCCGCTGAACCATAATCGGGACATTGCGCTGTTCGACGGTCGCAATTTATTTGCGATCGGATTTCGCAAGACTTCTGCGCAATATGCCTACGATCCCGAAACGCACCAGCAAAGGCCCGTAGCGGCCGATCCCGAGCGCATGAAGGACGCAATCGCGGTTTTTCAGAAGGCATACGAGTTTTACGACAAGCGCCGCTACCATCTGCGCGACGGACGTTGACGTTGCCCCTGGCATGCGGCGCGATTGATGTTCAGGGCAAAATCGGTATAATGCCGGCCTTCCTTGCCTTACCGGGTCCGCATCCCGGAAGGCTTCCCGCCCCGTGACCGAACCACTGAGGGGCCTTACCCATAAGGAGACATGAATGCGGCATTACGAGATCGTTTTCATCGTCCATCCCGACCAGAGCGAACAGGTCCCCGGGATGATTGAGCGCTACCGCCAGATGGTTACTTCGCGCAACGGCCATATTCACCGGCTGGAAGACTGGGGCCGGCGTCAACTGACCTTTCCAATTCAGAAAGTCCACAAGGCGCACTACGTCCTCATGAATATCGAGTGCGACCAGTCCACGCTGGACGAGCTTGAGCACGCCTATAAATTCAATGACGCAGTCGTGCGGCATCTCATCGTCAACATGACGCGCGCGGTGACGGAACCTTCTCCAATGATGAAGGAAGAGAAGTCCCGCACGGTCGTCGGCGAAGGCGCACGCAGCGAGGCTCCGCGACCGGATCATGCTCGCGGGGAAGGTGCCCGTTCCGATACCGGCGCAGCGCAAAGCGCGGACAAACCAGCCCCGGTACAGAACGCCTAGAGTTTAGTGAGCCGCAACACGGTTATCCTGAACGGCATGTTGATTGGACGCGATGAACTTCGCTTTACCCCGGCAGGTACGCCAGCATTGAATTTCAGGATCGGTCACGCTTCCGAGCAGATCGAGGCCGGGCACGGCAGAAGCGTAAAGCTGGAAATAGATGCGGTGGCGATCGGCGAAGTGGCCGAAACGCTGCGCAAGATGCCGATGGAAGGTGAATACCTGTTCAAGGGCTTTCTGGCGTTACGCAATAAACTGTCGAGGTACCCTGTGTTGCACGTGAACAGTTTTGAATTGTTATAGAGGATAGACAAATGCCACGTTTCGGAGGCAGTAAAGGCAAAGGCAAGGACAAAGGCAAGGAACGCAGCAATCGCCCGCTGTTCCGTCGCCGTAAATTCTGCCGTTTCACGGCGGAAGGTATCAAGGAAGTCGATTACAAGGATGTGGAAATCCTGAAGGATTTCATCAACGAGAATGGTCGCATTATTCCTGCCCGCATTACCGGCACGAAGACACACTTCCAGCGCCAGTTATCCGTGGCGATCAAGCGCGCGCGCTATCTGGCGCTGCTGCCGTACACTGATCTGCACTGAAGGACACTGACATGCAGATTATCTTGATGGAAAAAGTGCACAACCTTGGCCAGCTTGGCGACGTCGTCAAAGTCAAGGATGGCTTCGCCCGCAATTTCCTGATTCCGCAAGGCAAGGGCAAGCGTGCAACCGAGAAGGCAATCGAGGAATTCAAAGCGCGCCGCACCGACCTGGAAGCTGCGCATAACAAGGCATTGGCATTGGCGCAGGAACGCGCGTCCAGGCTGGAAGGCCTGATGATCCAGATCACGCAGAAGGCAGGCGTTGATGGACGGCTATTCGGTTCGGTTACCAATTATGACATCGCCGAGTCGCTGAAGAGCCAGGGGCATGAAGTCACCAAAGCCATGGTGCGCTTGCCGCAGGGGCCGCTGAAGCAGGTGGGCGACTATCCGATTACGCTCGATTTGAACGCAGACGTTACGACGACCATCACTGTTTCAGTTCTCGGCGACAGTTCGAACTGACGTTGCAGGTCTGAGGCAAAAAAAAGGGCTGTGAAAACAGCCCTTTTTATTTTTCTTCTTGCGCGCCACCGCGGCTTACGAATAATAGCTGGCGAAGCACCGTGCGCGCTGTTCGTTCGTCTCGATATCAGATCAATAATCACATAAGAGATCCATGGCGCAGTTCGCAACGCAACGCGTCGGCATGGCCGACACCCAGGTGGAACTCATCAAGCTGCCGCCGCATTCCGTGGAGGCGGAGCAGTCGGTGCTGGGGGGACTGCTGCTCGACAACCCTGCCTGGGACAAAGTAGCGGACATGATCGGTGAATCGGATTTCTATCGAGCCGATCACCGCCTCATTTATCGGCACATCTCCAAGCTGATTGGCGGTTCCAGGCCGGCCGATGTCATCACCGTCTCCGAGAGTCTGGAGAGCACGCGTGAATTGGAAGGCGTCGGCGGCCTGGCGTATCTTGGGGCGCTCGCGCAGAACACGCCTACTGCGGCGAACATCCGGCGTTACGCCGAAATCGTGCGGGAACGTGCGGTCATGCGCAAGCTTGCCGAAGTCGGCACTGAAATCGCTGACACCGCCTACAACCCGATGGGCAAGGAAGCTGGCCAGCTGCTGGATGAAGCGGAATCCAAAGTGTTCGCGATCTCGGAAGAGGGCGCCCGCGGCAAGCAAGGCTTTCTTGATATGCAGCCACTGCTAACGCAAGTCGTCGAGCGCATCGACATGCTGTACAACCGTGACAATCCTTCCGATGTCACCGGTTTACCGACGGGGTTCACGGACCTTGACCGCATGACATCAGGATTGCAACCTGGAGATCTGGTCATCGTTGCGGGACGTCCCTCAATGGGCAAGACCGCGCTGGCCATGAACATGGCCGAGCATGCAGCGCTTGAAACGGGTATGCCGGTTGGAATTTTTTCGATGGAAATGGGCGCTTCGCAACTGGTCATGCGCATGCTCGGCAGCGTAGGCAGGCTCGATCAGCACAAGGTGCGAACTGGCCGGCTCGCCGACACTGATTGGCGCAAGCTGACCGACGCGGTGGGCCGGCTCAACGAGGCGCCAATCCACATCGACGAAACGGCAGCGCTCAATGCGCTTGAACTGAGGGCGCGTGCGCGGCGATTGCATCGCCAATACGGCAAGCTCGGACTCATCGTCGTGGACTACCTGCAGCTTATGTCGGCGAGTTCACAAGGCGAAAACCGCGCTACAGAAATATCAGAAAT
>DATMZQ010000257.1:0-5175 GCA_035573615.1 Burkholderiales bacterium
GAGGCAGAAATTGCCCCGAGCAGGGCCAGCGCGTTACCCAGGTTAGGTGCCGTTCCTGCAGCCGCCGCGCGGCTTGCATCGGCAGCAAATACCAGCATGCTACCCACAAGCGTCAACACGATACCGGCCAGTCCTGCGGCCCCTGGATGCTCTCGCAGAACGACGGCAGATACCAAGGCGACCCACAGCGGATTCGTGGTCACCAGTGCAGTGCTGCTGGCAACCGAGGTATATTCCAGCGACGTAATCCACGCCCAGAAATGCGCCGCGAGCAGGATGCCGGAGAGCATGCAGAGTACAAGCGGCCGCCGCCCCAAACGCATTATCTCGCCGCCGGAACGCAGCCACACAAAAGGAGTCAGCACAGCCGCTGCAACCGTTAGCCGCACGGCAGCGATGGCAAGCGAGGAAGCACCCTCTACCTGCGCGAAACGAATGAGGATTGCAGCGAACGATACGACCGCGACGCCGACGCCGAGAACGAGAAATGGCAGGGGCCGGGAAAGCCGATGATGCAGGATCAGTGCAGCTTTTCCGGCAAAGAAGGTGCAGGGATAGCCATCACGTCGATACCTTCTTCCTTGAGCTCAGTGACTTCCTGACCGGACGCAGTTCCGCGGATTGCGCGTTCCGGCGCCTCCTTGTAGAAGATCTTGCGCGCTTCTTCCGGAAAACGTCGGCCGACGTCTTCGGTATTGCTGAGGACGTGCTCGATGAATTTTTTCTTGAGTTCTTGGGCCGCGTTAGCGACAGATATGGCCGGTAATGCGTCAGCCGCCATGCTTTCGGAAGCGGTCTTTACATATGGAGCCGAGAGTTCGCGCGTGATTTCTGCGGATCCGCAGACCGGGCATGCGATGTCTCCGGCTTTTGCCTGCAAGGCGAAGTCGTCGGCAGAACCAAACCAGCCCTCGAACGGGTGGCTATTGTCACATGTCAAATCAAAAACAATCATCGGTTTCCCCTGCACCAACCACTAATGCGCTGCCATGCAGTCTAGCATCCGTTTGGCTACACGCCTAAAGATAGAGGTCGCATCCGCTCAATAGTTCAGGCGCAAATCCGATCGGCTGCCATCTTAAGCGGTGTTTGTCATCAACATGCGTTCCGCGCTGAACAACTGCTCTACACGGTCCCGCTCGCGAATGAGATGTACGGTGTCGCCGTCGACCATGACTTCGGCCGCTCGCAAGCGGCTGTTGTAGTTCGAACTCATGCTCATGCCGTAGGCACCCGCAGACATGACAGCCAGAAGGTCGCCTTGCTTCAATGCGAGATCACGATCATTGCCCAGAAAATCTGCCGTTTCGCATACCGGACCGACAATCTGGTAGCGCTTCGGAGCGGCAGTTGAAGGCTCAACTTGCCGAATCTCGTGATACCCATCGTATAAGGCGGGGCGAATGAGGTCGTTCATCGCAGCATCCACCACTGCAAAGTTACGCGTGTCCTCGTGCTTCAGATATTCAACACGGGTCAGCAGCAATCCCGCATTGCCGACCAACGCCCGCCCCGGCTCCAATAGTATTTCCTGCGGGCGTTCTCCGAGGCATTTCAGTAACGACTTCACGTAAATGTCCGGCAGAGGCGGTGACTCGTCCCGATAGCGGATTCCCAGACCGCCGCCCAAATCGACGTGCTTCAATTCGATGCCTTCGGCCGATAGCTTGTCGACCAGTTCCAACACTTTATTCAATGCGTCGATGAAAGGCGCGAGCTCGGTCAATTGAGATCCTATATGGCAATCGATGCCGACGATGTGCAAATGTCCCAGTCCGCGAGCCTTACGATAGATTCGCAGTGCATCGCCATAAGCGATTCCGAACTTGTTTTCCTTGCGTCCTGTCGAAATATACGGATGCGTTTTTGCATCGACATCCGGATTTACGCGCAGACTGACCGGGGCCTTGCGGCGCAGCTCGCGCGCGACATCGTTCAGTCTCTCCAGTTCGCTTTCCGATTCGACGTTGAAGCATAAAACGCCTGCGCCAAGCGCCTGGCGCATCTCGTCGCGCGTCTTGCCCACTCCTGAGAAAACCGTCTTGCCCGGGCTGCCGCCAGCTGCAATCACGCGCGCCAGCTCACCACCCGAAACGATGTCAAATCCGCTTCCCAGCCGGGCGAACAGGTTCAGGATGGCGAGATTCGAGTTGGCCTTCATCGCATAACAGATCAGATGTGACCGCCCTCCGAAAGCCCGGTCATAACTCAGGTAAGCCTGCTCGAGCGCGGCACGCGAATAAACAAAGCAAGGCGTTCCAAAACGCTCGGCGATCTCTGGCAGCGCAACTTTTTCGACGTACAGCTGCCCCGAATGCAGGGAAAAGGCGCTCACTTCTCGATCGTTCCTTCTTCGGTTTTTCTTGGTTCGGTTTTTTTTGGCTTGTCGCCGTCTTTAGGCAGGTAAAGCGGGCCTTTCTGGCCGCAGGCAGATACGAGCAAAGCGAAGACGATCAGAATGCAGATGCGGCGCATGGGATATCGAAATTTAGCAGTGAGTCTAGCACGGGGCTTGCGCATCAATTACCGGCGAGACGCTCTAGATATCCATGTAGTAGAGCCCCATGCGGTTGAGCTCGCCGCAAGCTTCGCGATAATGCGGACAAATCCCTGCTACCAGTTTCCAGAAACGGCGTGAGTGATTCATTTCGATCAAATGCGCCAACTCATGTACCACCACATAGTCAATAGTCGACTGGCTCGCCTGGATCAGGCGCCAGTTCAAGCGTATTTCCCGTTTGGCATTGCAACTGCCCCAGCGAGTCTGCGCATTTGAAAGAAGCAAACGCGGGATAGGCACATCAAGCCTGGGTGCAAACGCTGCTATACGGTCTATGAAATAGGACTGTGCATGGCGGCGGTACCAATTGACCAGGACTGCTTTTACGCCGTCTTTGTGGGTAGGATCGGCCAATGTGACATGCAGGCGATTTGGTTCCTGCAAAGTGACGAGCGATGCAGTCGGGTCGCGATAGAGATGCAAACTGAGATCACGGCCAAGGTATTTGACTCTGTCACCGTCCGTCCAGGATTGATTGCGCGCCGGGTAAGCGCTCCAGACATCCAGTTTCTTGAGCACCCACGCCTCGGCGTCGTAAATGGCGCCGGCGATCCGGCGCTCGGAACTGCGCCAGGGCACGCTCACCGTCAGACCGCGTTCGTCAACGGTCAACATGATGCTTTTGCGTTGTTGGCTGCGCTTCAGGAGGTACGCGACATCCCGGTCGCGCAGCCGGATGCTCTTCGGCTCGCACACCATGGTAACGGGAAACAGGTCGCTTATGAGCGAGCGCTGCCGAGGCGGACTACTTCGTTTTCTATCCAGTCTTCAGCTTTCCGGTTGAGTGCATCAGGTGCCATCCCCGCGGGATGAATCACCGGGCCGATGCTCACGGTGATGGTCCCCGGATATTTTATAAAGGCATTTTTTCCCCAGACGCTTCCGGCATTATGCGCGATCGGCAAAACTGGCGTGCCAGTCTTGCAAGCCAGCCATGCGCCTCCCAGATGGTAACGGCCACGTTCTCCCGGGGGCATTCGTGTGCCTTCCGGAAAAATGACAATCCACCACCCGTCCGCCAGGCGGCTCTTGCCTTGTTCCAGCGTCTGCTTCAAGGCACGTGCAGCGGAACCGCGGTTGATTGCGATCGGGCTCATCATCGCCAGGCCCCAGCCGAAGAAGGGAACCCGCAGCAGTTCGCGCTTGAGCACCCAGACCTGCGGTGGAAGGATAACCTGATATGCGAGCGTTTCCCACGCCGACTGATGCTTGGATAGGACGATGCAGGGCCCTCGGGGAAGATTGCCCAGCCCTATTACGCGGTAGTGAACGCCGCAGATCACCCTTGCCAGGTTGATGACGAGATGCGACCACGCCGTAATGATCCGGTAGCGCGTAATCGGTTTGAAGGCAAAAGTGCACAACGAAACGATGGCGAATACCACGGTTATCGCGAGCCTGACGACTTCGTAGACGACCGAACGCAGCAATGCCGCGAGTCCGCTCATGCAACGATATTGCGTACCGCCTCGGCGAGGTCAGCAAAAACCGGGGTACCGTCTGGCAACCCTCCCGCGGTCTCTGTTTTCGCGCCCTTGCCGGTCAGCACCAGTATCGGCCTCGCGCCAGCAGCGGCCGCTGCCTGAAGGTCGCGCAAGGAATCGCCGATGCTGGGTACGCCAGCCAGATCAACATTAAATCTTTGCGCGATGTCTATGAACATACCTGGCTTCGGCTTGCGGCAGTCACAGTTGTCACCCGCGGCGTGCGGGCAATAGAACAAGGCATCGATGCGGCCGCCCACTTGGGCCAGCGCGCGGTACATGCGGTCGTTTATCGCGTTCAATGCGCCCATATCCAACAACCCGCGCCCGATGCCGGACTGGTTGGATGCGATTACAACTCGGTAGCCCGCGTGGTTTAGCTTCGCGATCGCTTCAAGGCTTCCCGGGATCGGTTTCCACTCGGTCGTATTCTTGATGAATTGATCGCTATCCTGGTTGATGACGCCGTCACGATCGAGGATGACTAGTTTCATGCGGCCAGCTTGGAAATGTCGGCGATGCGGTTCATTTCGGATCGCAAGTCTGCGAGTAGACCCAACCGGTTTTGACGTACTGAGCTGTCTTCCGCCATGACCATAACCGAATCAAAAAACGCATCGATGGGTTCCTTTAGTATTGCAAAGGTTTTCAGGTAACCGGTGAAGTCCCCTTCCTTGAATAATAACGTTGCATCGGCGGACGCGTCTTGCAGCGCGTCGAACAGTTTTTGCTCGGCCGGCTCCTTTAAATCTTCGCGCTGCGTCTTGGCAAACACCTCTCCCTTGGCTTCGGCTTGCTTCAGAATATTGGCAACCCGCTTGTTGGCCGCTGCAAGACTCGCGGCTTCCGGAAGACTGGCGAATGCGCGAACTGCCGCCAACCAGAGCGGAATTTGATCGATCTTCGCCGGATTCTTGCTGAGAACTGCATCGACCTCGTTTGCCGAATATCCCGTTTCACGTAAGTAGCTGCGCAAGCGTTCCCAGATGAAGAGTTGCAAGTCCGCCTGTGTGTTGGCGAGCATGCCATTCGGAAAAACCGAAAAAGACTCGTTAATCAGTTCATGGACCGATAGCGCCAGTTTTCTCTCGACCAACAGTCGAATCACCCCCAGTGCAGTCCGTCGTAATG
>DATMZQ010000258.1:0-2661 GCA_035573615.1 Burkholderiales bacterium
AATTCGGGCGAGGGAGCGATCCCTCGCCCGTTTTCTTGTTGCCTGCCTTACCGCCTTGTGGAGAACAAGATGATAGCTTCACGCAGTACATTCATTATGCTGGCCGTCACGCTGATTACCAGCATTCTGGCTTTCCGCGTGTTTGCGCAGGATCCGACTGACGAAGCCGCGGCCAGGGTGAACGAAAAATTTGGCGGTAACGTCAAAAGACTATTTTCGACGAAATGCAGCTGGTGCCACCAAGCCTACGGCATGAAGCAGGCGGACGGGCCAAAGCTCGCCGGCACGAGCAAGACGTTAGAGCAAGTGATGTCTCAGATCAAAAATGGAAAATCTCCGATGCCCGGATTCAAAACGCAACTCAAGGAAGAAGAAGTTCAAGCGCTGGCGGAATACATCAAGGCACTGCCGGCTAACTAGCCATTATCATTATCCAAGCAAAGGTCGGCCTTAGCCGCCTAAGTTCGCGAAAAAGTCAGTCCGTTCGCTGCAATTCCATTCTGGCGCCAAATCCGGCATGCTTGCCGTTACCGCGCAGCTGCTTGCCGCCCTCCCCCAATTGAAGGTTCATGACGAGCGGCGCGCCATTCGCGCCAATGGCAGTGAAACCAAAACGTTTGCCGTCAAATGACTGCTTGGTCAGCGCTACCGGTTGCGCACCGAACTCGTCCAGGTTCGTCAAAGTAATTTTTCCCGAGCCATCCGCGGCAATCTCCATGGCTGCGATGCCGCTGCTCATGCCGATATACCAGGGACCCTTCCACGATCCGGCCAGATTGCCAGCATCGTCAGCCGCTGCGCAGCTCAAGAAAATGACCAGGGCGACTGCAATAAACGCTTTGCCGTACATGTGTCCTCCGGCTATCGGGTGCGGCGTGCGCCGAACCATGCATCATTCTAACTGCGCGCCGCCCTCGCAGCGCATCGTTGAAAATATCCGGAAAGACAACCCGGGACGCGCTTATATAATGGCCTCTGAACAGACCGATCGCCATCCCGATGAATTTTTGCAGTACCTGCGGCGCGCGCGTGGAGCACCGTGTGCCCCCCGGCGATACCCTTCCCCGCTTTGTTTGCGCACATTGCGGGATCATCCATTATGAAAACCCCAAAATCGTAGTGGGGTGCATCCCGGAATGGGAAAACCGCATCCTGCTATGCCGGCGCGCCATCGAGCCGCGCATTGGCCTGTGGACAGTGCCCGCGGGATTCATGGAAAACGGCGAGACGACTGCACAGGGTGCCCAGCGCGAGACGCTCGAAGAAGCGAACGCGAAAGTCGAGATGCTGGGGCTTTATGCATTGTTCAACATCCCCCACATCAACCAGGTCTACATGCTGTTTCGTGCCCGACTCCTCGACCTTGATTTCAGCGCGGGCGCGGAAACGCTGGAAACGATGCTTTTCGAAGAACATCAGATTCCCTGGGACCAGCTGGCTTTTGCGACCGTGAAGCGAACGTTGAAGCTCTACTTCAGCGACCGCCGCGATGGAAGCTTTCGCTTCCACATGGGCACCATAGAGCCGTTACCAACGTCCTCGCGCCGCGTTGCGGCCGACGAAGAACGGGTCAAAGACGAGCAATAGGTATGCGGCGGTTATTTCGCTCAGGCGGCCCGCAATGCGTCCACGATATTCAGGCGTGAAGCGCGCAGTGCTGGTAAAAAACCGCCCACCAGGCCCATGCAAAGCGCGAATACCAGTGATTTGGAAATGATCACCGGGTTCAGCGTGAACGAGAAGGCCAGCTCGGCGAACGACTGCCAATTCATCGTGGAGATGCTCAGGAACTGCATGAAAGAGGCGAGCGTTATTCCAGCGATGCCACCGACCAGTCCCAGCAGCAGCGCTTCTGCAAGGAACACGGTCAGAATGCGGCCCCTGCGGAAACCGAGTGCGCGCAAGGTGCCGATTTCTGCCGTGCGGCTCGCCACCGACGCATACATGGTGATCATGGCGCCAATCGTTGCTCCGATAGAAAAGATTACCGAGAGCGTCAAACCCAGATAGCCGATGAAATTGGACAGCACCTCGGATTGCTCCGCATAAAAGACCGATTCGCGTTTCGCTTCCAAAGTCAGGCGCGGATCCGATTCCAGTCGCAACTTCAAAGCGTCGAAGCGCTGAGGATCATTCAGTTTGAATATCACGGAAGAGTAGACCGGCCGGCGGAACGCCTGCATCAGCTGATCGACATCGCCCCATATTTCGGAATCGAAGCCGCTCTTGCCGGCATCGAACGTTCCCACAACGACCCAGTCGCGCATGCCAAATCGAAGTTGTTCGCCGACTCCTGCGCCGCGGAACCGCTCGGCGATGCCCTTGCCGGCGATGATTTCCGAAGAACCCGGCCGAAACATCCGTCCCTGTACGATGTGCACCTGCGGGCGTAGCTGCCTGCCCCGCGCGTCCAGGCCGCGAATGATGACATTGGACGGCTTGTCCGAATCTCGCTTCTGCAGCGTTATCAGCACTACCATTTCCTTCGACACCAGGCTTTGTCCATCCGGGCCATACGCGATTTCCGGCTGGCTCGAAACGATTGCAGCCTGTACGCGATCTATCCCGCTCTGCACTTCCGTTCCTGAGGAACGCCGGGTGACCACAACATTGTCCGCGGAGCCGGTGTCTACCAATGTCTTCCTGAGACCTTCCTGCAGC
>DATMZQ010000259.1:0-2731 GCA_035573615.1 Burkholderiales bacterium
CACCGCTGCTGAGCCATAGCGAGGTATTTCGCAAGGAGGTGCTGCACGGCATCGGAACTAAGCCGCGCTCCATGAACGTTGGGAAATAATACGTTGCTAGTTCCCCGCGCCGGTTCTTTCAACCAGGCTTTCAAAACGCCAGCGGTTTGTTTGGTCAAAGGCGTGCGCCTGGTCTTCCGTCCTTTACCATGGCACTGCACATGCGCGCCGGTGCCCAACACCAGAGCCTCTCGACCAAGGCTCGTTACCTCCGATAGACGTAGACCGGTCTGCACGGCTAACCGCAGCAGCGCATGGTCGCGCCGGCCATTCCAGGTACGCTGATCCGGCGCCGCCAGCAGCGCCTCGATCTCCTCCCGTATTAGAAAGCTGATCATCGGACGTGCCTGACGCTTGTTTTGAATGGCCAAAACGCGCTGAATCTGCGCGGAGTGGGCGGGCTCTTCGTACGCGGCATAGCGGAAGAAAGAACGGACGGCCGTCAGCCGCACATTGCGACTGCTGATTGAGGTACCGCGTTGCTTCTCCAAAGCATCGAGGAACTTACTGATCAAAGGCGCATCCAGATCCTCAAGATTCAAGCTGGAGGGCGACTTGCCGCACTGTTGTTGTGCAAAGTTCAACAGTAAACGGAACGTGTCCCGATAAGAGGCAATCGTATGTGGGCTGGCTTGTCGTTGAGCCATCAAACGCTGCGTGAAGTAACTCTCCAGCAAGGCCGGCAGGGTGGGCATTAGCTTCATGGTTGCACCTCCCAGCGACGCTCCAATCGTCGAGCCGCCTGCTCCAAGAGCTCGGACGACCCTGACAAGTACCAGAATGTCTCGCTGATATGCCCGTGGCCTAAAAATGTGGATAGTACCGGCAATCGGCGCTCAACATCCTCGCCCGCCTGATACCACTTGAGCAAGATCTCCGTCGCGCAGCGATGGCGAAAGTCTTGCAGGCGAGGCCCGCGGTGATCCGACGGACCCCGCAGCCCCGTTTGACGCGAGAGTTGATAAAAGACACGACGAACCGTGGAGACTTCCGGCGGTCGGCCGCTGGCACAGAGCAGAAAGTTGGTAGCACGCGGCGGACTTAATAGTTCATCCCGCTGTTGCGCGTAGCGCGAAAGGGCACGGCAGGCCGAAGGATGTAAAGGCACCAGCCGGGTTTTGCCGAATTTTGCGCCGCGTATCGTGAGCAGACCGTTTCGCAGATCAACATCTTCACGCGTGAGCGCGAGAGCTTCACTGATACGCAAACCGGTGACTGTGAGGAGTCCGAACAGGCAGTGGTAAGTTAACCCCCGTAGACCGCCACTTGGCTCCAGACATCGGGCCGCCTCCATCAGCCGCCGAATTTCCTCCTCGCTGTAAAGGTAGGGTGTGGCCCGTTGCGGGTGAAACGGTAAAATGCCCAGCGGAGGAACCTCCGTGCGCGGATCCGCAGCGCTGCAGTAGCGCGCAAAAACGCGTACGCACATCAGCCGTTCGGCCCAGGTGGCGCGTTGCGCGTCGGCCGGCTCCGTTGCCCACTTTAGCGCCAGCTTGGTTGTAATGTAGGAGGCTTTTTACCTCCATGAAGGAAACGAAGCGTTTCAAACGCCGCTCCTCATGCCGCATCTTGAAACCGAGGTCCCGCCGCATCCGAATATAGTCCTGCGCCGCTTGTTTGAGGGATTTCATCGCCCACCCCCCGGCCAGCGTAGTGCCAACGGACGCAATGCCTGGACATTGACCTTCGCGTAAATCTGGGTTGTGTCCGGATGTGCATGACGCAACAGCTGTCCGATCTCGCCCAGGGACGCTCCCTGCCGAAGCATCTCCGTGGCCAGCGAGTGTCTGAATACGTAGGCACCCCTGTGCGGCGAGTTTACGGCAGCATCAGCTAAGGCGCGTTGGACAAGTGTTGAGACAGCGGCAGAATTAGCAAAACCAACCCGCGGTGCATGCTCACGAATAAATAGATGTCGGCTTGCACAGCTCGGTCGTCCTTTCCTCAGGTAAACGGCGATCGCTCGGCCGACTTCCGCAGGCAACGGCATTTGAGCCCGCTGTCCGCCCTTGCCGCGCACCATCAGATGGCTGGCCTCCCAATCGATGTCATCGAGCGTCATGCCAACTATTTCGCACGCCCGCAAACCCAGTCGTGCCAGCAGTAGCAGGATCGCATAGTTGCGTAGGCCCACGGAGCTGCGGCGATCGCAGTGATCCAGCACTTTCTGTACTTGTCCTGGCTGCAAGAACCTGGGCAACGCCGAATGCGACCAGTTCGCCACCTTGGGCACGCAAGCGGCAAGGTCAGTCGTAATCTCGCCTTGATATCGCAGGTATCGCAGAAATGCTCGGAGCGAGCCGACCATGTGTCGCGCACTGCACGCGCTGCCTTTGTGAGCGTGACGTCGAACAAACTCCGTGATATCTGTGGCGGAAAGCTTCGAGAACTGGACAGAACCACGGCCAAATCGCTCCCGAAGGAACCGATCTGCGAAACGCGCGTAATTGTACTGAATCGATAGCGATAACCCCCGCTCTTGCGACAGATATTGCTTAAAGTTGTCGATCGCAACTTCGCACGCATCAACCGCGACCGGCATTGACCTGTCATTAACCATCCCCTGATCACGCAACAAGCCGAGAAACTTGTATGGAACACTGGCCGCCCCGCGATATCCATTCACAAAGCATCGACGGGACTGAAGATAACGCGCCACAGTGCGCTCATCGACATCGTCAACATCGAGCCT
>DATMZQ010000260.1:0-10899 GCA_035573615.1 Burkholderiales bacterium
GTCGGGCACCTGCTTGAAAGGTATATTCTCGATGCGGCTTTGAATATCTGCGATGCGCTCGAACGTAAGCGGGTGTGTCCGCAGATAAGACGGCGCGCCGGTTTCATATATACGAGTAGCTTTCTGAAGACGCTCGAAAAACACTGGCATCGCGTGCACGTCAAATCCAGACTTCTGTAGGATCTGCAGTCCGATGCGGTCGGCTTCTCGCTCGTGCTCACGCGTAAAACTGAGTTGAGATTGGATCGCGCCTGCCTGGGCGGCCGCAATGGCGGCCGCTGATACCTGTGAATTCGAACGTGCAGCGAGAATAGCAACTGCCAGTGCCGCCATGGAGGCCAGGCCGGCTCGTTGCTGTGCTGCGATTAGCCGCGCAATGTGGCGTTGTGTTACGTGCCCGATTTCGTGCGCCAATACGCTAGCCAGTTCTGATTCACTTTGTGCCGCGAGAAGCAGCCCGGAATGCACACCGACGAACCCTCCGGGCAAAGCAAAAGCGTTAATGCTGTTGTCTTCAATTGCAAAGAACTCGAAAGGACCGGCGGGATCCGGACTATTCGCAACCAGGCGGTACCCTATCGTATTGAGATAGTCGGTTACCTCCGGATCGTCCAGATAAGCTGGATTCGGACGGATCTGGGCCATGATACCTTCGCCGAGCTTGCGCTCTTGTACAGGCGACAGCACCGTTTGGGACACATCTCCGAGGTCGGGCAACTCGTCCGCCAGCACAATGTTCGAGACCAGAAAAGCCGCCAGGACTGTAAGGAATTTCATGGGTGCTATGATAACGCTACCGCAGGCCGAGTTCCGTGGGACCAGCCCGCTTACCTACTTCGGCACACGACTATGGGCGAACTAACCCACTTCGATTCGACGGGCCAGGCACATATGGTTGACGTAGCGGCAAAGCCCGATACGCATCGTGTTGCCATCGCGATTGGCCGCATCGTAATGCGTCCGGAGACGTTACAAAAGATAAAGGAAGGTTCTGCGAGCAAGGGAGATGTCCTTGGCGTCGCGCGTGTCGCGGCAATCCAAGGCGCGAAGCGCGCATCGGAACTAATACCGCTCTGTCATCCGATATCGCTTAGCGCTGTGAATATAGAATTCAACGTGCTGGACAAAGACAACACCGTGGAATGTTTCGCTCGCACCGAAACGGTTGGGCGGACTGGTGTCGAGATGGAAGCCCTGACGGCGGTAAGCGTTGCATTGCTTACCATCTATGACATGTGCAAGGCCATGGATCGGGGTATGCGCGTTGAAGGTGTGCGGCTGATAGAAAAGCGCGGCGGCAAGTCGGGCCATTGGAAAGCAAACTCGCACTCTTGATCGCGCCAGAACCGTTTGCCGTATTTTTGGTCTCAGCTTTCGAGACCAGCCGGATGCCCGGTGTAACGTCGGAAGGGAAGATTGGTTGTTGGTTACTTTTGTAGTCAATAGGCCGCCATGGAAACAAAAATACTAGTGCGGCTGTCACGCAGAACATTTCTGCGTAGTTTGGCGATTGGTGGCGGCTATCTCTGCGTCTTTTCGGCAGGATGGCTGCGGCCAGTTAAGTTATTCGCCGCAGAATGGAACCAGGCAGCTTTCGAAGCAAAAGTTCTGGCTGATACTTTAAAAGGCATCGGCGCGTTGTCGGTCTCTGATTCCGACCAGATTCAGCTGAAGGCTCCGGAAATCGCCGAAAATGGGGCAATCGTTCCAGTGGAAATCACGAGCAAGATTCCCGGTACGCAGGCGATATACATCATTGCTGACAAAAATCCCCAGCCGCTGGTAGCTATATTTGAGCTGGAACCCAATCTGGAGCCTTATATTTCCACTCGCATCAAAATGGGCGAATCATCGAAAGTCAGGGTTCTGATTCGGGCTGGCGGCAAATTTTATATGGCGACTCAGGAAGTCAAAGTGACGATCGGCGGGTGCGGCGGCTAGCGTTCGCGAAAGGGGAAAAGAGCGAGATGGCCGATACCATGAAAATCCGAGCCCAGCTTCAGGGCGACGTAGCGGATGTAAAAGTATTGATGTTCCACCCCATGGAGACTGGACTGCGCAAGGACCCGATCTCAGGGGAAATTATCCCACTGCACTTTATTCAGCGCGTCATCGCGGCACTGAATGGCAAAACAGTTATGGATGCACAGTGGAGCCGGGCAGTGTCAAAAAACCCTTTCGTTAATTTTCGGATACGCGGCGCCAGAGCAGGTGATAAGGTTTCAGTCAGTTGGGAAGATAACATGGGCGCGCAGGCGAGCATCGAGACGATGCTCAGTTGAATCGATTGTCGCGCCACAGTATTTGCCCCGCTTCAGGTGGCAATAGAGGCGGCTCTGAAAATCCTCGTATTGCCATTCACACTCGCCGCAAGCCGGCTTAACTTATTGCGCGTTATCGATGCACCGCCGTGAATTTCTGCAAGCGCTGGCGCTTGCCACGATATCCGGGACTTTGCCGACCTCGGCTTTGGGCGGCGACTCGGCGTCACTTTACCGTCTTCCTGAGCGCAAGCGAGTCGCAAGCCTGATACATCTGACAGATTGCCACGCACAATTGCTGCCGACTTACCATCGAGAGCCAAGCATCAATATCGGCGTGGGCGATACGCCAGCCCAGCGGACTCACCTGACCGGCGAATCTTTGCTCCGTACTTATGGGTTACGCCGTGGCTCACGGCTGGCACACGCGCTGAGCTGTGTAGATTTTGAAGAGCTGGCGAGGCGATATGGCCGGATGGGCGGATTCGCGCACCTGGCGACCCTGGTCAAGCTCATTGAGTCTCAGAGGCCGGGCGCAATGCTCGTGGATGGTGGAGACACCTGGCAGGGCTCCGCGACTGCATTATGGACGCGAGGGGCAGACATGGTTGCCGCCAGCAAGGCGCTTGGCGTGAAAGTCATGACAGGCCATTGGGAATTTACCCTTGGCGCCGAAAGAGTGACAGAGTTAATACAGCGCGACATGCGTGGCTCAATTGACTTTGTCGCGCATAATGTTTTCACGCGCGACTTTGGCGATCGCGTGTTCTTGCCTTATGTAATCAAGGATGTCGCTGGAATCGAGATCGCGATTATCGGACAAGCCTACCCCTACACGCCCATCGCACACCCCAAAAGCCTGACTCCAGACTGGACTTTCGGTATTCACGAACAATCGTTACGCGATACGATCGCGACAGCTCGCAAAGCTGGCGCAGCGGCAGTTGTGTTGCTATCGCACAACGGAGTCGATGTAGACCTCAAACTCGCAAGTCGCGTTGAAGGTTTGGCAGCGATTCTCGGTGGCCACACCCATGATCCACTGCCGAAACCAGTCCTCGTCAAGAACAATGCGGGCGTCACGCTGGTAGCCAACGGCGGATCGAACGGAAAATTCCTTGGCGTATTGGATATTGTGTCCGCACGCGGCAAGATGAGTTGCCACTATTCGCTTTTGCCGGTTTTTTCAAATCTGCTAAAACCGGATGATCGGATGTCGTCCTTGATTGAAGAATTGAGACAGCCTTTCCAACCCTCCCTGAGTAAGGCGCTTACGGTTACCGATGATTTGCTTTACCGACGCGGTAATTTCAATGGCTCTTTCGATGAAATAATTTTGGAGGCTTTACAACAATCCCAGGATGCGGAAATTGCGCTCTCTCCGGGGTTTCGATGGGGTACCACCCTGTTGCCCGGCTCACCGGTGACTGTTGAAGATGTCATGGCGCAAACGGCAATTACTTATCCCGGCATCACCGTGCGCAATCTCACAGGAAATGAAATGAAACTTGCGCTGGAAGATATCGCCGACAACCTTTTCCATCCAGATCCCTATTACCGCCAGGGCGGCGACATGGTAAGAACCGGCGGATTGACCTATACACTGAATCCGCGTGCCGCAGCCGGTGAACGAATCAGCAATATGCAATTGAAGAAGAAACGCATCGAAGCAGATCGCGCTTACCGAGTCGCCGGTTGGGCATCTGTTGCGGATAACGAACCGGTTGGCAAACCGGTATGGGAGGTGTTGCGGGACTATCTGTCTACTACGTCGAGCATACATCTTGAATCAATCAACGTGCCAACGTTGCTATAGCCTTCCGCGACTATGGTCTCATCACCAGTTGTAAACGCGCCCGTATTGCCAGAAATGCGGGTTCCAGCGCGGCAGCCAAACCGGCAGTTCGCGAGCCAGGGGAAGGTATTCGAGTGCGAGTACCGTGGTAATTGCCGCAGCGAAAAGCCCCGCAGAAACAATCACGAGTTTCTGCGAACGATACAGCGTCCCCGCAGTATAGATGGGGCGAGAAACTAAAAAACAGCGACCGACGATCCATCCCGCCAACACAAAAAATAACACTTGGCTTTGGGGCATGATCAAATTACCGCTGAACAATGCGTCCGTGACGCCCATTAATAGGCCAGCAACGGTGGTGGCTGCAACTGCATGATTGGCGCCGGGCGACTGGTTTCGTAAAGCTCGAACGGCAAATACGCAGAGCAGGATACCCAGCCATATTCCAGCCGCTCCAGCAACCAAACCATATTCGGCAAGCAATTGCAGCGGCACGTTATGCGGGTGCGCCGCATTAATTGCATACGGCCGCAGTCCAAACTGCCCGGGGCCCACCCCAAACAAGGGGTGACTTTGCACATCATTCAGCGCTATACGAGCAAGTGCGATTCTCTCATTGATGCTGCCGTAGTCGCGTTCAACTATCGACCCTATGCCAGGAACGGCGTCGGTCACAGCTCGGGAATTGATGAACGTTGAAAATGAGTAGCAGATAAGCCCGCCGGCGATCATCGCGCCCGCATGCCATCGCAACCAAACTGTTCTGCACGAGGGCATGAAGGTTAGAACCACCGCAAGCGCGACTATGTATCCCAGCCAGGCCGCACGGGTTCCAACCATCCAGTGCATTGCCCAGAAATTTGCAGCGACCAGGAAGAAAAAGAGACGCCAGACTTTGTTAGCGGGAAACAGAAAGACCGGCAAGGTAACCAAGAACAAAGTGTAAGCTTGGTATTGACTAAAGAACCGTACATTCGCGAAATCCAGGAACGGGCTGACCCAGGAGAAGGATTTGCCTTCCCATGCATATTGAATGTAGGTAACCCAAAATTTAAGTCCGCACAGTGCGGCACCGGCAAAAATGGAAACGCAGAGCAGCTTGTCCGCGTCCGCACGTCCGCTGCGTACAGCACCTGCGACGACAGCACTCAACAGAATCAGTTGAGCGATCAATGCGATCTCGAGCAATCCCAGATTCCGGGCACCGGATATCAGCGCGCTCGCTATGCCGAATACGATAAATATCAATAGAAGGCTGCGCGATGAGGTGGCAAGAGAATTCCATGAAATGATTAGCGATTGCGCGACGGCGGGACGAGACAACAACACCATAACAATGGCCAGCATACCGAGCTCTACGTAACGCGCATCGTCATAGAGTCTGGGGGCCACGCCGGGCATCCAGGTAGCAGCCAGAATAAGGTAGATACCGATCACGGCCAGCGCGGGAAACAATGGTCCGGGGCTGGTATGTAAATCGGTAGTTGTCATTGCTTTACGCAATTTCCTGATCTGCGCGCGGGACTGTGATTCTGCTTGGCCAAAAAAGAAGGCGCCTTTTGGCGCCTTCTTTTTGAACGATGCGATCAGAAGCGATAAGCCATCTCCTGACCTGTCAAAGTATCAAGTACTGGACGCAAAGGTACCGCTGTAGACCGTAATCGCGGCACGGCAAGAGCCCGGCAAGAACTTCGAAATATCTTTCGCGTTCGCCGGATCCGGACCGCACAACCAGCTGGATACTGCATCACCAACTGCCGGAGCAACCGCCGTAGTGGCGCTGTTGGAAGGTTGCAATATCACTGCATTGCCATCCACGTTCGTGGCATTGATGCCGGTGACTTGCACGCGGATTTCACCTTTGGAACTGGTCTTGATTGACGTCACGTACTTCGAGACCTGGGCGACTGTCGAGCTAGATTCGCAACCCCACAGTCCAGCGGCAGGCAGCGTGCTCGCGGATTGCACGGTTTCCGTGATACTGGTACGGCATGCCGACGCGGCCAGAATGGCTTCCGACATCTTGGCGCGGGCGGTGTAGTCCTGGTATGCCGGCAACGCGACCGCGGCCAGAATACCGATGATCGCAACGACGATCATCAATTCGATAAGGGTAAAACCCTTTTGTACGGCCTTCATGGTAACTCCTCAATGGTTGATGAACAAAACACTCTAAAAATTCGGGTGTTCGGGGCTCAACTTTGCAAGCCCTATGCCAGACGCCGGAACATTCGGCACCGAAGCTGCGGCAGGACTCCATGAACCTGTAAGTACATTGATTCACAAAGGTATAAAACGGCAGCACAGATAGTCTGGGTCGAAAGTCTGGCGAGATAAGCTTTGCCGGAATTAGGTCGTGAATGGATTAGGCCATCGTCTCAAACGACACGAAGGAGTGCAATCGGCATTATCTGACGATCTTTGTCACCGGTGCTGATACCCCGGAAGCGCCGCCTCATCGACTTCGTCGATCTGATCCGGGTCAAGAAATTGTTCGGCGTATCGCAAATAGACTTTCTTGCTGACGAATATATCGAACAGGTCCGGGTCGATATGTCCATCAACCTTGAATCTACCGAGGATCTGCAACGATTCTGTAAGCGTCTTGCCTTTTTTGTAGGGCCGGTCTTTCGCAGTGAGTGCCTCAAAAATATCCGCGATTCCCATTACACGGGCCGGCACGGACATCCGATCGCGCGTTAGCCCGCGAGGGTAGCCTTTGCCATCCATGCGCTCGTGATGACCACCGGCATATTCCGCGACATTTTTCAGATGCTTCGGCCACGGAAGTGATTCCAGCATCTTGATGGTCACTTCAATATGATGGTTGATGATCTGGCGCTCTTCCTGCGTAAGCGTTCCGGATCGAATGGTTAGATTGCCGACTTCATCGGCGGTTAGGAAATCCACCTCACGCCCTTCAACGTCACGCCACCTATATTTTTTGCTGATTACCCGCACACGCTCCTGATCTTCTTCGCGCATTGCTTCGCTTCCAAAGTTGCAGAAACGCAGGAATTGTCGGTCTTCCTCGATTTCTCGCAGCTGCGCTTTTAAAGCTCGATCGGCTTTTTCCCATTCCCCCGCCGCATTACCGGCAGCATTAAGTTTTGCTTTGAAACGCGTTATATCGGCATCGCGCTTAAGTATTTCGAAACGAGTATCGATTAGCGTGATGCGGTCAAAAATGGTTTGGAGCTTGGTTTCTTTATCCACCACATGAACCGGAGTCGTTATCTTGCCGCAATCATGCAGAAGCCCTGCTATTTTGAGTTCGTAGCGATCCTTGTCGCTCATTTTGAAATCGGCTAGCGGGCCGTGGTCGACTTCATCGGCGGCTTGCGCCAACATCATTGTCAGCATGGGAACGCGCTGACAATGGCCGCCCGTATAGGGAGACTTATCGTCGATTGCTGCATTGATCAGATTGATGAACGACTCAAACAGCCCTTCCAGCTGGCTGATAAGCTGTCGATTCGTGAGAGCGACAGCCGCCTGCGAGGCCAGGGATTCAGCGAGCCGCTGATCGGCCTCCGAAAATGAAACTGTTTCCCCGGTATGGCGGTCCTTGGCGTTGATCAACTGAAGGACACCTATTATTTCGTCCTCATGATTCTTCATCGGGACGGTCAGGAAAGATATTGAACGGTATCCGGTTTTTCCATCGAAGTTCTTCGTTCCGGTGAAATCGAATCCTTTGGCAGCGTACGCGTCTGTAATATTTACGGTTTCATCCCTCAATACGGAATACGCGACCACCATGGAATTATTCGGCTGTCCCTCATCGTCGTACAGGCGCACGGGATAGAAGGGCACCTCGACTCCAGTGGTTCCTCCCATCGCGATGTCGAGCGAATCAGTCCGTACAATCTCGAAGTGGACCAGCTGTTTCTCGGCATCCACGCGGTAAAGCGTTCCACCGTCGGCATTGGTTATCTTTTTTGCGGCCAGCAAAATGGCCTCCAGCAGCCGATTGGTATCTTTTACCCTGGACAGCGATATGCCGACTTGATTGAGCTCTTCCATTCTGCGGAAGAGTTCATCGGAAGTGGGTTTAGCGATCACAACACGGAATCCGAACGGCTGACTCTCTAACGCCGTGCACTACTTGATGCAGACAGCCCTGACTTGCAGCATATCAGTGATGCCTTGAAGAACTTTTTCAATGCCATCCTGCTTTAACGTCCGCATGCCCTCTGCAAGGGCGGTGGCGACGATCTCGGCCACCCGTGCGTGCTCCTGAATGTGCTTTTTTACAGTATCGGTTCCCACTAGCAATTCGTGCAGACCGACGCGTCCTTTGTACCCGGTTCCGCCACAGGCATCGCAGCCCACCGGAGTAAAAAGGGTGAAATGTCCCTTGTCGTCCGCGAACATCTTCGCCCATTCCCGGTAGACGGCCTCATACGCAGCTTTGGGATCGCGCTTCCAATTCTCCGTATTGCGCAATTCCATGCTGTACTCTTCCAGTATGGCTTTGAGTTCCTCCTGAGTCGCGACGTGCGGTGTTTTGCATTTTGAACACAGACGTTTTGCGAGACGCTGTGCCAGAACTCCCAGCAGGGCATCCGCAAAATTGAACGGATCCATGCCCATATCGAGCAATCGGATGATAGATTCCGGTGCACTGTTGGTATGCAATGTAGCAAATACAAGGTGACCGGTTAACGATGCCTCGATACCGGTGGCCGTGGTTTCCTTGTCTCGCATTTCTCCAACCATGATGATGTCCGGATCGGCCCGCAGAAACGCTTTCATTGCGACCGCGAAAGTGAGCCCCGCCTTGGGGTTCATTTGAACTTGGCGTAAGCCCTTTTGTGTAATTTCGACAGGGTCTTCCGCTGTCCATATCTTGGTCTCCGGCGTATTGAGATACCCGAGGACCGAATGTAACGTCGTTGTCTTACCGGACCCGGTCGGTCCGCACACAAAGAACAAACCGTACGGCTTGCTCACCGTTTCCTTGAGAAGGCCAACATTGCGCTGTGATAGTCCGAGTTTGTCGATAGGAATGGGCTCCCCGGCAGCCAGAATCCGCATTACGATATCTTCGACACCGCCTGCTGACGGTATGGTTGCAACGCGCAATTCAATGTCCAGGGGGCCGAACTTCTTGAACTTGATCTTGCCGTCCTGAGGTTTTCTCTTTTCCGAAATATCCAAATCGCACATTACTTTCAAGCGCGCCGCAATCGCGTTGCGATAGCTTGCAGGCACGGAAATGTAGTTGTGTAGAGTTCCATCTTTGCGGAATCGTACTTCTGTCTTGCCCTTGCCCGGGTAAGGCTCGATGTGAATGTCAGATGCGCCCTGGTGGTAGGCGTCTACGATTATTTTATTAACGAGTTTCACCAGTTCGTTGTCCTGCGCTAGCGAAGCGTCATCTGTAGAAGCGCCTCCTTCTTCGTCCCCTTCTTCGTCCATGGTGGACAGAAGCTCACCAATCGAAGACGAACCACCGGAATCTGCGCCAAAAAACTGGTCGAGGGTGGCTCCAAATTCCCGGTGCGTACAGACTTTATAGACAACTTTGTGCTTGGGAAATATATTGCTGACCACCTTGGATGCACGCACCTTCTCGGGGTCCGTCGTAAGCACCATCAATCCCTCTTTGACATCCTCGACGGGAAGCCAGAGGCTGCTCTCGACGTAGTCACGTTTGAGGTTCTTGAGTAAATCAAGAGGTTTCACGCGGTCTTGCCTGAACGGTTCATACGAAACCTTGAAGAAGTGGGATAGAGCCTCCCCTAGCGCGGCAGGTTTAACCTGAAACTCATCTATCAAGACGTCTTCAATATCCAGATTCTTCCTGCGTGCCGAGCGCGTGGCAAGTTCCATTTCCTCTGCGGAAAGAACGGCGTTTGTGACGAGGTAATCGTATTTTCCCCTCAACATGGCAGTAGGGCGGCTGCGCTGACGCAACGCTATTTCCAGGGTTTCGCATAAATGCGTTGCCCCTTCTTCCGCGATGGTCGAGAAGGCATGCCCGCTTTTGGAATTGATCACTTGAATTACACCGACCAATTCGCTCGCAGCACTATCCACTACAGGGGCAACCAACATTTGCTTGGTACGAAAGCCCGTTCGCTTGTCCACCTCCTTCAGAAATTTGAGATTCGGGTTATGCACGCGCAATTCATTGTCGTCGTAAACATCCCGAATGTTTATCAACTTCTTCGATAGTGCCACGAAGCCAGCAATACTCTGCTCGTTGACGGGCAGTTTCAGATCTTTGAATGACGAGAGTCCCGTCTTAACTTTGGAAATTATGGAAGCCCGATCTTCGGAGAGCACATAGATGGTCAGGCGCTCTGCTTCGAATAGCGAGCAGATATCCTGGGACAGTTCCAGCATGATTTCGTCGATGTTGCTGGTTGCATGAATCTTGTTTGTTACCGCCTGGAGCTTCTTCTGGAATTCCAGCTTGTGGCTCATCTCGGCCAAATTTTGTCCAGCTTGTGGCTTGGACTGAAAAACTGTGCTCATGGCATGAATCCTTCTTTCATTTGCGGAAGGCAACTCTCGACCCAACACTGATGATCAAACAATATCGCACGCGTATGGCGCGCTTCAAAACTTGAAAACCTGCCCGTTAGAAAGCATGCGCGGGTTGTAGCGTCCAGCGCACTCCTCTACCTCCTGCATCGTCAGAGTCCCGGCCCCCGGTTTGAGATGCGTAATAAATACTCTCGTCGGTCGTCTTAACTTTGCCAACTCTTCCGCCAGCATGCTGGGACAGAGGTGTTTGGATGCGATCGCTAATTCCTTTTCCATATTCGGGAACGCGGTTTCGATAACCAAATAGCGAAGGTTTGAAATCTTGTTTACTTCATCCCACAAAGC
>DATMZQ010000261.1:0-2032 GCA_035573615.1 Burkholderiales bacterium
GCCCCGTCAGGAATGACCTTTCGGGTGGCAGCGCACAGCAAAGCGTCGGTTATGCTGGACGCCGGTGCGCTGACCACGGCTTATCCCGAGTTGACGGTTACGGGCGGCGCCGGAGCGCATATCCGGCTGACGTATGCAGAAGCGTTGATTGATGAGCACGGGCAGAAAGCCAATCGGAACGAAACGCAGGGACGAGATATTCTCGGCGTTTACGACGAGTTCATTGCCGACGGTGGACGGCGCCGTATGTTCAGCCCGCTGATCTGGCGAACCTGGCGATACTTGCAGATCGATGTTGCCACTGGTGAGCAGGAAGTCACCATCGATCGTTTGGCAGCGCACTTTACGGCTTATCCGTTTAATGCTCGGGCGTCATTCACCTCCAGCGATGCGGACCTGGCCGAGATTTGGGAGGTCAGCTGGCGGACGGCGCGGCTGTGCGCCCATGAGACCTACATGGACACGCCGTATTACGAGCGGCTGCAGTACGTTGGCGACACGCGCATCCAGGCGCTGATCTCCTACGTGATGTCCGGCGATGACCGGCTAGCGCGGCAGGCTATCGATGCGATTGATAATTCAAGGATCGTCGACGGCATCACCACGAGCCGCTACCCCTCACAGCTTCCGCAGATCATTCCTACGTTTTCGCTGATGTGGGTGGGCATGGTGCGAGATTTTTCGATGTATCGCGATGATGACGCTTTCGTGCGCAGCCACTTGGCGGGGACGCGCACGGTGCTCGACTGGTTCATGGCGAGGCAGCGCGGGGATGGGCTGATTGGCAAGCTGACATGGTGGCCGTTCGTGGATTGGACCGCGGATTTCAAGGATGGCGTGCCGCCGGATGGCAGGGAAGGCGGATCGGCACCGATCACCTTGCAATTTATTGAAGCGCTGCGCGATGCAGCGGACCTGGAAACGCGTCTGGGCGATCCCGCTCGAGCAGCGGTCTACTCCGCGCGCGCGGAAAAGGCGGTAGACGCGATCCGAAAACTTTGCTGGGACGACAAGACCGGCCTGGTGGCGGATACGCCGGCGAAAGCGCATTTCAGCCAGCACGCCAATGCGCTGGCGATCTGGCTGGACGTGATTCCACGCGACCTGCACAAGGCGATGATGCGAAAGATCCTCGATGCCGATCCGGGCTCCGGCGGAGCGAATCCCACGAAGATGTCGGATGCCAGCTACTACTTTCGGTTTTACCTGGCGCGCGCGCTGGAACATGCCGGGATGGCCGACGCTTATCTCTCCACGTTGCATCCGTGGCGGCGCATGTTGCAGCTGGGGCTAACGACTTGGGCCGAGACGCCTGAGCCGACGCGATCAGATTCGCACGCCTGGAGCGCGCATCCGAACTACGATTTGCTGCGCCTGGTGGCTGGTGTTCGGCCTGCGGCGCCCGGATTCGCAGAGATGGTCATCGAGCCGCATCTGGGCGGGCTGAAAACACTCTCGGCCGCTATGCCGGTTCCGAAGGGCATTGTTCAAGTTTCCTATGCCGTCGAGTCCGACGGAGTGACCGCAACAATTACGCTGCCGCAGGGATTGCCTGGGAAATTGATTTGGAAGGCGCGGGATTTTCCGCTGCGTGCGGGTGAGCAGACGTTGCAGTTGCCTTGAGGGTCGTGGATTCCGCGGTTTCACAACCGCCTAGCTACAAACGCGCACAGGTAGCTTCTGAAAATGTGCTGAGGCCCTTCGAGGCTCAGGGTAAACAGGAGTGCCTGTGCTACTGGACCGCGGCGCGGGCATTGACTGCGGCGCCGATGATGCCGAGTTCGTCGCTCGTGGGGATGACCTCGAAGCGGCTGCCTTGCAGCGGGCTCATCTTCACCATTTCCTGCACGTTGCGATCGAGCATACCGATGTCGATGAATTTCGCATTGGTGCCGGTGATGTAGAAGTGGCCGGGTCCGTCCATGTGAATGCTGGTGGCGGTGGCAGCTGCCAGCGCGCGATGGCATAGCGCAACGAATTCCGCGCAGCGCGCGTCGCCCGAGGCGGCGTTGGCGAACACTTCTTCCGGCTC
>DATMZQ010000262.1:0-23549 GCA_035573615.1 Burkholderiales bacterium
AAGTCGGCCTCTGCGTTTAAAGCGTTTCACTCCAGTGCAGTTTTTCGCGCAGCATATGATAGTAATTGTGACCCAACGGGTGCAGCAACCGGATGGAATGCGCGCAGCGGCGCACGACTATCTGGTCACGTTCCTTCAATTCGTAGTGCGAGTGGCTGTCGAAATGTGCGCGCGCATCGGCGGCTCTGAGAATCATGATTCGAATCTCCGATTCACTCGACACGACGATTGGCCGGTTAGACAGCGTGTGCGGACACACCGGTACCAGACCGATGACGCTCAGACTGGGGTGCAGAATGGGACCCCCTGAAGACAGCGCATATGCGGTCGAGCCGGTTGGTGATGTCACGATCAAACCGTCCGAGCGCAGATTGTAGACAAACTTGCCATCGATGCGTACTTCCAGTTCGATCAGGCTGCCTTCAGCACCCTTGTTGACCGAAATGTCATTGAAAGCCACCACATCCAATACCCGATTATCCGCGCTCCAGACTTCAGCCTGGAGCAACATTCGGGATTCCGCCACAAACTTTCCGTCGAGCATGGCTGCCATTGCTTCGAACATCCCAGCCATCGACAGATCGGTCAGAAATCCCAGGCGGCCCTGGTTGATGCCAACCAAGGCCACATCGAACGGCGCAAAGGTGCGCGCTATATTGAGCATTGTGCCGTCGCCGCCGATAACGATGGCCAGCTCGGCGGCCCGCCCGACCTCTTCGAGGGGCAGTACGGCATAGCTGTTCTGGGGGATGTGGGTTGCAGTCAGCGGATCGAGCAGCACCTTTATACCGCGCTCATGCAGGAACTTGGCGAGGCGCAGCACGGGCTCGGCAATCTCAGGGCTCTTGTATTTCCCGATCAGTGCGATGGTCTTGAACGGCTTTTGCATGTTCCGATTAAAGCACATTTGCGACTTCGCTCGCGTCAGAGCCGACAGGGAGCCACTTTGGCACGGTAGAATGCCGCAATGGCGACAAACGACGTATTTCCGAGCGAACGCGCGCAGCGCCTGCTGAAGATGCTGATCGAGCGTTACATCTCCGACGGGCAGCCGGTCGGCTCGCGTGCGCTCGCGCGATTCTCCGGCCTGGAACTGAGTGCAGCCAGTGTTCGCAACGTCATGGCGGATCTTGAAGAACTCGGTTTCATCTCAAGCCCGCACACCTCTGCTGGAAGAGTCCCTACGCCGCGCGGTTACCGCTTTTTCGTGGATACGCTGCTTAAGGTCCGGCCCCTGGATCAAGTCGAGATAAACCAGCTGGAAGGGCAGTTGCAGCCCGACAATACGCAGAAACTCGTCGCGCAGGCGTCACATCTGCTTTCCGATCTGACACGCTTTGCGGGAGTGGTCATGACGCCGAAGCGCCGCACAGCGGCCTTTCGCCACATCGAGTTTCTGAGCCTGGCTGAGAAACGAATTCTGCTGATCATCGTCGCGCCGGATGGGGACGTTCAAAATCGGATAATCATCACCGACAAGGCGTACAAGCCTTCCGAATTGAGTGAAGCGGGAAACTTCCTTAACCAGAATTTCGCTGGCCAGACGTTTGAAGATATCAAACGACGCCTGCATGAAGAGCTGCGTCAGTTGCGCGAGGACATGACTGTGCTCATGACAATGGCGCTGGATGCGGGCAATGAAGCAATGGGTCAGCATGCCGAAGACTATGTTCTTTCCGGCGGGCATAATTTGCTGCACGTACAGGATTTGTCGTCCAACATGGCGAACCTGCGGAAACTTTTTGACATGTTCGAGCAGAAAACCAGCTTGCTGCAGCTCCTCGACACCAGCAGCCGCGCAGAAGGAGTGCAGATTTTCATTGGTGGCGAATCTGGACTGCTGCCGTTGGATGAATGTAGCGTGGTGACCGCGCCGTACGAGGTCGATGGACAGGTAGTCGGTACTGTGGGCGTGGTCGGCCCGACCCGCATGTCATACGAGCGCGTCATTCCGATTGTCGACATCACCGCCAAACTATTGTCGAGCGCGCTCTCCCAACATTGAATCGAGCTGCAGCCATTGGAACGGACCAGCCCTTTCGTCCACCGATGTAGCAGACCTCATCCTTTCCGGCCCGGAGGAGCCCGATGCGATATCTTCCCGAACCACAGCATACGCACGGCAGTATTGCGAAAACTGGCATTCTTCTGATTAATCTCGGCACTCCAAAGGCGCCGACTCCGAGTGCGGTACGAGAATATCTGGCCGAATTCTTGTCCGACCCGCGCGTCGTCGAGATTGCTCGGCCCCTGTGGTGGTTGATATTAAATGGCATCGTGCTGCGCACCCGTCCGCGCCAGTCGGCCGCAAAGTACGCGCTGATCTGGACCAACGAGGGTTCGCCGCTGGCGGTGCATACCGCGCGCCAGGCGATGCTGCTGAAAGGCTACCTGGGTGAGCGAATCAAGACGCCACATGCCGTCGCGTGGGCGATGCGCTACGGACAGCCCTCGATCAACGAAATGTTGCGCGAACTGCGCGAACAAGGTTGTGACCGCATCCTGGTGTTTCCGCTTTATCCGCAGTACGCCGCCAGCACGACAGCTAGCGCGTTCGATGCTGTATTCGACACGATGAAACAGATGCGCAATATGCCTGCGGTAAGGCTCGTGAAACACTATCACGATCATTCCGCCTACATTGCGGCACTGGCGAAAAACATCAACGACTACTGGATGAGTAATGGACGTCCCGACAACTTGCTGATGAGCTTTCACGGGCTCCCGCGTTTCGCCCTGGAGCGTGGCGACCCCTATCACTGCGAATGTCAGAAGACGGCTCGCTTGCTGGGCGACGAACTTGGGCTGGCGCCGGAACGCTGCCACGTCTCCTTCCAATCGCGGTTCGGACGCGCCAAATGGTTGCAGCCCTACACACTGCAGACGGTAAAAGAACTCGGCAAACGCAAGACCGGGCGGCTCGATGTGGTCTGCCCCGGATTTGTTGCGGACTGCCTCGAAACGCTGGAAGAAATCGCCGTGGAGAACAAGGCTGCTTATCTGAAAGCAGGCGGCGGGGAATTTCATTACATTCCGTGCCTGAATGAACAGCATGAGTGGATTCAGGCGATGGCGCGCATTTCCGCTGAAAACCTGCACGGCTGGAGCCTGGCGGACTGGGATGCCGGTGCAGAAATGCAGCGTTCCGTCGCGGGACGCGAACGCGCTTTAGCCATGGGCGCGCAGAAATAAGCAGGAATAAATCGTGCAAGACTACAGGAGGGTGCCTCCTTCAGAAAGTCCGTACGCAGTCTCGCGATCGTATGCCTCGTCCAGCTTCTGATATTTCGAAACAATTGCCTGCGCAACCTTATCCGCGCGCACTTCCATATCCTCGCAATTACTTGCTGGCTCGACCCGGCGCAGCGCGGATTCGATCTCCTTGCCTGCTTGCATGCCGTGCTGTTTGTGCACCTCTTCATGACGTAGCAAAGACTCAGTAAATTTTGCCCATCGCTGCTTCAGACTGGTTGATCCCTTGTCTTCTCCACGCCACCGCGGGAGCGTCTGAGCAATACCGATGATCACGGCCGCTTCGCTGATGGTGCAACTGGTTCCGTGCTGCGAGGACTGTAGTTTCCATTTAATATCCCAGCGGGTGCGCGCGGGATGGCGTTTGCCATCCACGCCAAGCGGACCGTTTTTGTCTAGTTGTGCCAACAGCACGGTAGCGGACGGCCCATCGATGTAGTAATAGCTGGTGTGCAAGCGCACCAAAGGCTCTGCCGTGACTGTCGCAGCCAGTATCCCCATCGGCAAGGCCAATACAAACACAATTTTACGCATGCGAAAGCTTCCTCCTGTTGGCCCGGACCAAGCCCGGTTGGGGATTCAGAACGGCCGGTAGTATAGCGTTTGATTATTTCCCTCCTCCGGGGTTGAAACCCCGGCAGTTGCCCCAACGTCTGTCCGGAATTCGTTCAGGAGATCATGATGCAGGACCAAAACAAGGCTTCCTCGGCCGAGGAAGCCAACCTCGCGGACGTCAACCCGGAGCGCCCGGCGGCAAACGACCCGGCCCAGGAGGAACCCGCCCTTGAAACGTTGCTCGAGAAGGCGGAAAACGCCGCTCAGGAGCATCGGGATGCTTGGCTGCGTGCCAAGGCGGATGCAGACAATATTCGCAAACGCGCGCAAAGCGATCTGGTGAACGCGCATAAATATGCGCTGGAAAATTTCTCCGCGGAACTTATTCCCGTGCGCGACAGCCTTGAGGCGGCCCTGGCAAGCCAGAACGCGACCCCGGAAGCGTTGAGAAGCGGCGTAGAACTTACGCTGAAACAGCTGACGGCCGCGTTCGAGAAATTTTCAATCCGCGAGATCAATCCTTTAGGCGAGAAATTCGACCCGCACAAGCATCAGAGCATCAACATGGTTGAGTCGACCGCTGAACCGAACACCGTTGTGGCCGTTCTCCAAAAAGGCTACAGCTTGAACGATCGGATACTGCGCCCCGCGCTGGTAAGCATTGCAAAACCAAGGCCTGAAGCTTGATTTCCGGCTAACAGACCAGATTTGCGGGATTAAAGGCATTTTTATTTTTGAGCAAAGGAACCAACATGGCAAAAATCATCGGTATTGACTTGGGTACCACGAATTCGTGCGTAGCCGTTATGGAGAACGGTCAGCCAAAGGTCATAGAGAACTCGGAAGGCGCGCGCACGACGCCTTCGATCGTCGCGTACATGGACGACGGGGAAGTTTTGGTAGGCGCGCCGGCCAAGCGCCAGGCAGTCACCAATCCGAAGAACACCCTGTTCGCCGTGAAGCGCCTCATCGGCCGGCGTTTTACTGAAAAGGAAGTGCAGAAAGACATCGATCTGATGCCTTACAAGATCGTGCAGAACAGCAATGGCGACGCGTGGATCGAGGTGCGTGGCAAGAGGATTGCCCCGCCGGAGGTTTCCGCGCAGGTGCTGATCAAGATGAAGAAGACCGCCGAGGATTATCTCGGCGAGCCGGTCACCGAGGCAGTGATCACCGTGCCCGCCTACTTCAACGATTCCCAGCGCCAAGCGACCAAAGACGCCGGCCGCATCGCCGGACTTGAAGTCAAACGCATTATCAATGAGCCGACTGCCGCGGCGCTTGCCTTTGGTATGGACAAGAAGGAAGGCGATCGCAAGATTGCGGTTTATGACCTGGGCGGCGGGACTTTCGACATTTCGATTATCGAAATCGCGGTAGTGGACAAAGAGCACCAGTTCGAAGTTCTCTCCACCAACGGTGATACGTTCCTGGGCGGCGAGGATTTCGACCAACGTCTGATGGACTATCTGGCGGACGAGTTCAAGAAAGATCAGGGCATCGATTTGCGCAACGACGTACTGGCGCTCCAGCGTCTGAAGGAAGCTGCCGAAAAAGCCAAGATCGAATTGTCTTCCAGCCAGCAGACTGAAGTGAATCTTCCGTACATCACGGCGGATGCATCCGGACCGAAACATCTGGCCATCAAGATCACGCGCGCCAAGTTCGAGAGCCTGGTCGAGGAATTGATCCAGAAAACGATGGAGCCGTGCCGCATCGCCATCAAGGATGCGGGGGTTAAGCTCGACGACATCTCGGATGTAATCCTGGTTGGCGGTATGACGCGCATGCCGAAGGTCCAGGAAAAGGTCAAGGAAATCTTCGGCAAGGAGCCGCGCAAAGACGTAAACCCGGACGAAGCCGTGGCAATCGGCGCAGCGATTCAGGCCGGCGTGCTGCAAGGCGAAGTCAAGGACGTGCTGTTGCTGGATGTGACACCCCTTTCCCTCGGTATCGAGACGCTTGGAGGTGTGATGACGAAATTGATCCAGAAGAACACGACCATTCCGACCAAAGCACAGCAGGTGTTCTCCACGGCAGATGATAACCAGACGGCCGTAACGATCCACGTGCTGCAGGGCGAACGCGAAATGGCTGGGGGAAACAAAAGTCTGGGCCAATTTAACCTGGCCGACATTCCGCCCGCACCGCGCGGACTGCCGCAGATCGAGGTCACTTTCGACATCGACGCGAATGGCATTCTGCATGTTTCAGCCAAGGACAAGGCAACCGGCAAGGAAAACAAGATAAAGATCCAGGCGAATTCCGGTCTGAAGGAAGACGAGATCAAGCGCATGGTGAAGGATGCAGAAGAGCATGCCGATGAAGACCGCCGGACGCGTGAACTGGTTGACGCCCGGAATCAGGCTGATACGCTCATCCATTCAGCCAAGAAGTCCCTTGCTGAGCACGGCGACAAGGCCGATGCAGGGGAAAAGTCGAAGATCGAAGCTGCAATCAAGGACGCGGAAGAAGCCATCAAGGGATCCGACAAGGATGCCATCGAGGCCAAAACCAAAGTCCTGGCGGAAGCTTCTCATAAGCTGGCCGAGAAGATGTACGCGCAACAATCCGGCGCTGGGGCAGGCGCGGGGCCGCAGTCAGAAAGCGGCAGCGCCAAAGCCGATGAAGGCAACGTTGTCGATGCAGAATTCGAGGAAGTGAAGGACAAGAAGTCCGCCTGACCGGTTGTTCAGGCGCTAGTTTTTGAGGGGTGAGCCGGTCCTCCGGCGCACCCCTCTGTGTCGTCTGGAAAGCTATAACGACGTTGCAGCGAGAGAACTGAAAAAATGGCGAAACGCGACTACTACGAAGTACTTGGCGTCAACCGCGATGTTTCCGAAGAGGACATCAAAAAAGCGTATCGCAAACTGGCGATGAAACATCATCCGGATCGCAATCCGGATAATCCAAAAGCGGAAGAATCGTTCAAGGAAGCCAAGGAAGCTTACGAAGTCCTTTGCGACGCAGCCAAACGGGCCGCATACGACCAGTACGGCCACGCTGGCGTCGATTCTCATGCAGGCATGGGAGCTGGCGCCGCTGGTTTTGGTGGTTTTGCAGACGCGTTTGGCGACATTTTTGGTGATATTTTCGGAAGTGGTCGCAGCCGCTCGAACGTCTATCGCGGAGCGGATCTGCGCTACAACCTCGAAATTTCGCTGGAGGAGGCGGCGAGAGGTACCGAAACCCGAATTCGGATCCCAACGCTAGAGCAGTGTGAAAATTGCAAAGGTAGTGGTGCGAAACCCGGCAGCCAGCCTGTTACCTGCTCCACCTGTAACGGCCAGGGACAGGTACGCATGACCCAAGGTTTCTTTTCCATCCAGCAAACCTGTCCGAAATGCCAAGGTAGCGGCAAGGTCATCCAAAGCCCGTGCCCAACCTGCAGCGGTGCGGGCCGCCTGAAGAAGCAAAAAACGCTTTCGGTCAAAATTCCACCCGGTGTAGACGAAGGCGACCGCATCCGGTTAACTGGAGAAGGCGAGGCGGGCGTGAACAGCGGTCCACCGGGCGATCTTTATGTCGTGATGCATATACGCCCTCACGAGGTCTTTACACGCGAAGAAAACGATTTGCACTGCGAAATGCCAGTGAGCTTCAGCAAGGCAGCACTGGGAGGCGAAATCGAAATTCCGACGTTGGATGGTCATGCCAAAATCAAGATACCGGCGGAAACGCAATCAGGGAAAGTGTTCAGATTACGGGGCAAAGGCATCAAAGGCGTACGTAGCCAGTCCTTCGGCGATCTGCTCTGCCATGTGGTGGTAGAGACGCCCGTCAATTTGACATCCAGGCAAAAAGAACTACTGCACGAGCTGGAGCAGATCAACGAGCGTGACAGCGGTCGCCACAATCCGCGGGCCAAAAGCTGGATGGACAAAGTGCGCGAATTTTTTGAGGCGTAGTCGCAGCCTCGCTAGGCAGTTGCCCTGATCCAACAACGGCTGCGCATTAACAGCCGCTCGGCCTGGGGATCGTGGCCGGCCCGTTATCTCCCCAATCCTGCCATCGCTCGCTCAAGCGCCTCTAATGGCTGAACCGCGTCTGGCTCCTCCTGCACCCAAAGCCTCGCCGCCGCTTCCATCTCCGTCCACTTGCCGTCCGCTTCATAACTGGCGACCTGAAGAAATCTAGGCTGATCGTTTTGCGGGCGCATCCAGAACGGGCTTGAGGTCGCTTCAGCTGTCTCCAGAGAAGCAGGCAGGCCTTCGACCCATTCAACCGGTATCGCAAAATAAGCTGACTGCGCTCCATTGCGCTTGAAGAAAGTGGTGATGCCGACCAGATTCCCGTTACTGTCGAACAACCCTCCGCCAGAAGCGCCAGGACGAAACGCAGCGTCTGTCTGAATCACGCGTCCGTTGTGATAGGGGTAAAGAGCCGTCACATGCCCGGAGGACATGCTGCGTCCAAGCCCTCCACCGAACCCGATTGCGACGACCTCATCGCCGACTTTCAGCTTTTGCGCTACTCCCGTCTGCGCGCGCGCAGCATTAAGGCCCAACGGATTTAGGAGACAGAGGTCGGCCGCAGGGTCGCTTGGTCCACGCTCGCCCTGCGTGCCCTCACCGCCTTCCATGATAAGCACATTCCCGGTGCCTGGGATGACGTGGCAATTAGTGGCTATGCGATCATCCGGCAACACGACCCCGGAGCCGAACAATGTTCTGTTTGATTCCGGTACCCTGACCATGACTCTAACCACGCTGGCTGCGAGCTTGCCGTAGGCGGCATAGTCAATGGCACCGACTGGAAATGACAACACAGACATTAGAACCAGCAAAGTGCAGTTGCGCATTTGAATACCTTCCCCGCCTTTTTTGGCCAATGTCCCGGTAATTGTCAAATGGACCTTTTGCTTTGGACCGCCTCGAATCACTCTATTCGGATTGCGCAATACGGCAACCGCACTATCGATGCGAGCAATCGGCGTACCAGGGCTGCCCATCTAGCCTGGAAGTCTGGGCGGTAGCTAGTGGCGTCGCCAGGTTGTCCCGGTCGGACCGTCTTCCAGCACAATGCCGTCCGCCAACAGTTCATCCCGAATGCGATCGGATTCGGCAAAATTGCGTGCTTTTCGTGCCGCAACCCGCTCAGCTATAAGCCGTTCAATGGCGGTTGGATCAAATTCGCCCACCGTGCTCTGGAGGAAATCTTCGGGGTCGCGCTGTAGCAGTCCAAGTAACCCGGCCAATGATTTGAGTTGCACGGCCGCGGAACGAGACCTGCTCCGATTGATTTCGTTGGCCAGATCAAACAGGACCGCAATTGCATCGGGTGTGTTGAAGTCGTCGTCCATGGCGTCGCGAAATCGCGCCGCATGCGGCTGATCCCAGTCAATCACCAGTGGTTCGGCGGGCACTGCCTTTAGCGCGGTATACAGTCGCGCTAAAGCTGCTTTGGCGTCGTCGAGGTGCTGATCGGAATAGTTGAGTGGGCTTCGATAGTGGGCACGCGCGATGAAGAAACGAACCACTTCCGCATCGTATTTCGCCAAAACTTCTCTCACGGTAAAAAAATTGCCTAACGACTTGGACATCTTCTCATCGTCGACGCGCACAAACCCATTGTGCATCCAGTAATTGACGAATATGTGCCCGTGCGCACCTTCGGACTGCGCAATTTCGTTTTCGTGATGCGGAAACTGAAGGTCCTGCCCGCCGCCATGGATGTCGAAATGCTCACCGAGATAGCGCTCACTCATGGCTGAGCACTCAATGTGCCATCCTGGCCGTCCACGGCCCCATGGAGAGTCCCACGACGGTTCACCCGGTTTGGCCGATTTCCACAACACAAAATCGAGCGGATCCCGTTTGCTGCTGTCAACTTCAATCCGTTCACCGGCTCGAAGATCGTCAAGATTTTTGCCCGAGAGTTTTCCGTAACCTTTGAACTCACGAACAGAATAAAAAACATCCCCGTTGGGCGCCCGATAGGCGATACCCTTGTCGATCAGCTGTTGGATCAACGTTACCATTCGGGGAACGTTTTCCGTGGCGCGCGGCTCGATGTCAGGCTTCAGGATATTCAACGCGGCAGCGTCATCATCCATGGCCCGAATGAACCGGTTTGTTAGCACTTCGACTGGTACATTCTCCTGCGCCGCCCGCAGGATGATTTTGTCGTCGATGTCGGTGATATTCCGGACATAGGTCACCTGGAAACCGGAAGCTGCCAGCCAGCGCTTGACGACATCGAATACAACCATGACGCGCGCATGGCCTACGTGACAAAAATCGTATACCGTCATGCCGCACACATAGATGCCTACCTTGCCCGGTGAAATGGGTTCAAAGGCAAATTTTCCCCGCGGCAACGAGCTGTAGATTTTCAACTTGGAGCCGCCGGGGAGTTCGCGCATGAAAGCTTGTCTTAGGTTAGCCGAGGAGCGATTTTGAGATTGTGGATACAACCGTCGTGCTGGTAGAATCTGCTATTGATTACAATAACCTACCGTTTTTTATTGAGGTAAAGTTTAACACATGAAACCAATCGCACTTCTGAAGCTGGTTGGTGCCTTGCTGCTTATATCCCAGATACAGCCCGGATTTGCGGCGAACAGCTACGAAGATGCAAGCAAGTTGTTCAAGCAAGGCAACTATGCCGCAGCCCTGGACCAGATCGAAACGGTAATTGCGGCAAACCCGCGCGATGCTCGCGCCCGCTTTTTGAAAGGGCTGATTCTCACCGAGCAAAATAAGCCGGCAGAAGCCATCAAGGTTTTCACCTCCCTTACCGAGGATTATCCGGAGCTGCCGGAGCCCTATAACAATCTTGCCGTCCTGTACGCTTCGCAAGGCCAATACGATAAGGCGCGTAAGTCGCTTGAAATGGCCATTCGCACGCATCCGAGCTATGCCATCGCGCATGAAAACCTTGGAGACGTTTACGCCAAGATGGCAAGCGAGGCATATGACAAGGCGCTCCAACTGGATCGTGGCAATGCGGCCGCACAGACCAAGCTTGCGATGATCAAAGATCTTTTTTCAGGCAGCGTGGTGCCCGGCAAGGGCTCGCCAGAGACTACCGCGGAGCAAGCCGGGCCGGCTGCGGCGCCCGGACAAGGCACGATACCGGCGAAACCGGCTCCGCAGTCCAAAGCGGATTCCGATGCGGTTCTTGCCGCCGTCAATGGTTGGGCCAAAGCCTGGTCACACAAGAATGCAGATGATTACCTGGGGTATTACGCGCCCGGCTTTCAAGTGCCTGGAGGGGAGCCCAGGGCAAATTGGGAAGCCACGCGCCGTGATCGTATCGTCAAGCCCAAGCAAATTGAAGTCACCGTGGGATCACCCAAAATTTCGTTCGATGCCGAAGGCCGCGCGGTGGTCAAGTTTCGCCAGGGATACAAGTCGGACACCTTGAATACTTCCGGCGCGAAGACATTGACGCTGGTGAAGAACAACGACCGCTGGCAGATCATCCAGGAGAGAATGAACTAGTGGGCGCGACACGCTGCTATCAGGCCGGCTCCCGCCAGACGCTTCTGCAAGCGCTGCTTGCTGTTATAGCAGCGAGCGCTTCGTATGCCTGGGCTATGAGTATCACCCCACCGCCGGTTCTGCGGCAGTTAAACTCCTCCGAAGCGATGTTGGTGCGAGCGCTTATCGATATCCGGGACAGCAAATTTTCTTCCGCATACGACCACATCAACAGTGTACTTGCAGTCAATCCCAATTTCCGCCTTGCACAGCTGGTGAAGGGCGATCTTTTGATCGCGCGCTCGCGCGCAATAAACTCTATCGGCAACCCCTCCGGGGGATCCGTCGAACAGGTCGCCGGCTTGCGCGACGAGGCACGGGCCCGACTCATGCGGTCGCAGTTTGAACCCTCCACGGACCTGGTCCCGCGTTATTTGGTGCAATTGCCGCAAAGCGAGAGATTTGCGCTGGTGCTCGATTCCACAAAATCGACGCTGTTCGTATATGAGAATTCGGGGAAAACGCCCCGCTATGTCGCGGATTACTACGTAACAATCGGCAAGAACGGCCTGGAGAAGTTTCGCGAAGGCGACAAGAAGACACCCGTAGGAGTCTATAACGTTGTTAGCCAACTGCCCAAAGAACGACTCACTGATTTCTACGGCAAGGGCGCGTATCCACTCAGCTATCCAAATGAATGGGACCGGATTCGCGGCCGGGATGGCCATGGCATTTGGCTGCATGGCACGCCTCGCGATACCTACAGCAGACCGCCACGCGCGAGCGACGGTTGCATCGTGCTGACCAATGAAGATCTGGAGACCCTGTCATCAAAGTTGCAGATTGGATCCACGCCAATCATCATTGCCGATACCATTGAATGGGCGAAGCCAGACGAAATCGACACCTTGCGTGCCGATCTCGCGGTCGCCATCGAAAGCTGGCGTCGGGACTGGGAGAGCCGCAATACCGATTCTTATCTGAGGCACTATTCAAAACAATTCAGTTCGAATGGTCTGAACTGGTCGCAGTGGGCGGCCCAGAAACACCAAATCAATGCCAGCAAAGACTGGATCAAAGTCCAGGTTACCAACATGTCGCTCTTGCTTTATCCGGGCAAGGAACAGATGGCTGTCGCGACCTTCGAGCAAGATTACGCAAGCAGCAATCTCTCAAATCGCATGCTCAAGCGCCAGTATTGGATAAGGGAAGACAACACCTGGCGCATTTTGCTTGAAGGCGCGGCGTAGCAATGCAGGCCGCGCTACGTTGAAGTCAGAAAAATAAACAAAACCTCAGGGGACCGAATGTACAAATTATTTGGCATTATTTGTGCTGCGCTGTTGGGCACTGGTGCGTACGCCGCCAACCCGCAGGTCGAGATCAAAACCAATTTGGGCGCAATTACGGTTGAACTGCGACCGGACAAGGCTCCGAAAACCGTAGAAAATTTCTTGCAGTACGCTAAAAGCGGCTTTTACAAAAACACTGTGTTTCATCGCGTAATTCCCGGCTTCATGGTGCAGGGCGGCGGTTTCAGCAAAACCATGGAACAAAAACCGACGCGCGAACCCGTAGGCATCGAGTCTAATAACGGCCTCAAAAATACTATCGGCTCGATCGCCATGGCCCGCACACAGAATCCGAATTCAGCTACGGCGCAATTCTTCATTAACGTGGCGGACAACGTATTCCTGAACTACACCGAACCGACGGTTCGAGGGTACGGCTATACCGTTTTCGGAACAGTGGTCAAAGGAATGGACGTAGTGGAAAAAATCGCAAGTTCGCCCACGGGTCCGGGCGGGCCATTTCCGAAAGACGTCCCACAGCAACAGGTGGTGATTGAAGACATCGTCCTGTTGGAGGGAAAGTGAGCAACGTCAAACTGCAGACATCGATGGGTGACATCGTTGTGGAACTCGATACCGCGTTGGCGCCGGCAACCGCGGATAACTTTTTGCAGTACGTGCGCGCCGGTTTCTACGACAACACCATATTCCACCGGGTAATCAATGGATTCATGGTTCAAGGCGGCGGGTTCGAAGCCGGGATGAAGCAAAAGCCGGTTCGCGCCCCGATCCAGAACGAAGCCAGCAACGGACTACAAAACAATGCTTACACCATTGCCATGGCACGCACTTCAGATCCGCATTCCGCAACGGCACAGTTCTTCTTCAACGTCGTGAATAACAACTTCCTGAATTATCGCGCGGCCAGTCAGGAAGGGTATGGTTACTGCGTGTTTGGAAAAGTGGTGGAAGGTCGGGATGTAATCGACAAGATCAAAGCTGTCCCAACCGGCAATCGAGGATTTCATCAGGACGTGCCGACCAAGGACGTGGTACTCATTACAGCGTCTGTTGTATAGCTTTGCGCCATCGTAGCGCCCAGTCCGTTCGTCCGCAGTGATGCCTCATAGTCTGTTTATTTCCGATCTGCATTTATCGCCAGAGACCTCTGCTGCAACGGCAAGCCTGATGCATTTTTTGCGCGACACTGCGCCGCATGCCGACTCACTTTACGTACTTGGCGATCTATTCGAATACTGGGTCGGGGATGAGGGCATGGCGCAGCCTCACGCCAAGCAAATCGTCCAGGCGTTTCGGGCGCTCGCGGATCAGGGCGTGGAGACCTACTTCATGCACGGGAACAGGGATTTTCTGGTCGGCGAACGCCTGGCTCAGGCGAGCGGCTTTCACATACTTCCAGATCCAACGGTGGTGGACCTTTACGGTACGCCTACCATACTGATGCATGGCGACACGCTATGCACCGGCGATCACGAATATCAAAATTTCCGGGCCATGGTGCGCAATCCAGCGTGGCAGAAAGCGTTTATCGCCAAGCCACTGGATGAACGTGTGCGCATGGCCCAGCAGGTACGGGGGCGTAGTGAGCAGTCGAAGAGTCTAAAAGACATGACCATCATGGATGTATCACCCATAGCGGTGGAACAGACGTTCCGTGCTCACCAGGCTGCGCGGCTGATCCATGGGCATACGCATCGACCCGCGCGCCACGTTCACATCGTCGACGAGCATGAGTGCGAACGCTGGGTATTGGCGGACTGGTATGACCGTGGGTCCTATCTATGGTGTGACGCCAGCGGCTGCCACGCGGAACCGTTACCTTAATTCGCTCTGGAGGGTTCCCTAGCGCTCAGAGTTTTGCCAGCCCGCGCGCAAGATCGGTCTTGATATCCGTTGCCGCTTCCAGGCCGGCTGCTATGCGCAGCAGACCCTCCCCCAGCCCGGATGACCTGCGTACCTCAGCAGACAGACGACCGTGCGTGGTGCTTGCCGGATGGGTAATCGTCGTCTTGGCATCGCCGAGGTTTGCCGTGATCGAAATCAGTTGCGTGGCATCTATGACTCTCCACGCTGCCTCGCGGCCGCCCTTGACATCAAAAGAGACGATACCGCCTCCGCTGCGTTGCTGCATCTTCGCGAGTTGATGCTGGGGATGCGAAGGCAATCCCGGATAGTAAACGCGCTCGACTTTAGGGTGTTCTTCCAGCCAGCGTGCAAGGTTTAGCGCCGTTTGCGAATGCGCTTGCATGCGCAATCCGAGTGTTTCGACACCCTTTAGGATCACCCACGCATTAAATGCGGACAGCGTCGGGCCGCCGCTTCGGAGAAAACCGGTCAGGCCTTCGAAGATCACCTCGCGTCGTCCCAGTACCGCTCCACCCAGCACCCGGCCCTGTCCATCCAGGTACTTGGTTGCCGAATGAATGACGATGTCCGCGCCCATATCGAGTGGCCGTTGTAGTACTGGCGTACAGAAGCAGTTGTCGACAACCAGCAATGCACCGCGCTCATGGGCCTTGTCGGCGATCGCGGCGATATCGGCGACTTCTGTAAGCGGGTTGGAAGGCGTTTCCAGGAACAGCAGTTTGGTATTGGGCTGAATTGCCTGCTGCCATGCCTTCAGGTCGGTAGCGCGCACAAAGGTTGTTTCAACTCCAAAGCGCTTCAAAATGTTGCTGAACAATTGCACAGTTGCACCGAAAACGCTTTGCGACGCGACGATATGCTCGCCTGCTTTCATCAAACCCATAACGCAGGCCAGTATCGCCGACATGCCGGAGGCCGTGGCGATGCAGCACTCCGCTCCTTCCAGTGCCGCCAGGCGTTCCTGCAAGGCGGCGACCGTGGGGTTGGTGTAGCGCGAATACACCATGCCAGGATCTTCGCCCGAAAAGCGCGCGGCTGCCTCGGCCGCATTCTTGAACACGAAGCTTGACGTCAGGTAAAGCGCCTCGGAATGCTCGTTGAAGTGGCTGCGATGGATGCCCGCGCGCACAGCGAGTGTTTCAAGTTCGAGTTCGTCCCACCTCATCGATTCACCCTCATTTGCCGCCCGTCCAGTGGTGCAAATAAAAAACCCGCTTGAGCTTTCGCCAAGCGGGTCTGGAATTCGACGCGCGCTTTAGCAGTATTTATTACGCGCCCGCAAGCTGTCGTCAAATCGGCGCGAAACACGAAAGCTACTCCCGGGACCGCGCGCTGTCAATCGTGCAGTCCCGGCATGCCTATTATTTTACTCAGCGGTCGCCAGATTCAGATCCAGCTGCGTAATGTTTTCCTCGCCTTTCTGGCCATCGTTACGCTGCGCCTCAACCCCGGCCAGGTATTCGGCGGTAACATCTCCAGTCACATAGACCCCGTTGAAGCATGAAGTCTCGAATTGCGATATTTCGGGGTTCACGGATCTCACATCGTCGACCAGAGCATCCAAGTCCTGGTAAATTAATTTATCAGCTCCAATTTCACGTGCGATTTCATCATTGCTTCGTCCGGTCGCGATGAGCTCACGCGAAGTCGGCATATCAATGCCGTACACGTTGGGAAACCTGACCGGTGGAGCAGCCGAAGCAAAATAAACCTTGCGCGCCCCGGCATCTCGCGCCATCTGTACAATTTCCCGGCTGGTCGTCCCACGCACGATGGAATCGTCCACAAGCAGCACATTCTTGTCCTTGAACTCCATGCCTATGGCATTGAGTTTCTGTCTTACGGATTTTCTTCTGACCTCGTGCCCGGGCATGATAAAAGTGCGCCCGATGTAACGGTTCTTGATGAAGCCTTCCCGGTAGGGCAATCCGAGATTGTCAGCGAGTTCCATCGCCGACGGGCGGCTGGAATCGGGAATCGGAATGACCACATCGATCTGCAATCCGCTGTAGTCTCGCTTGATCTTATCGGCCAGACTCTTGCCCATCCGCATCCGTGTCTCATATACGGATATGCCATCGATAACCGAGTCCGGACGCGCCAGATAGACAAACTCGAATATGCAGGGATTGTGCTGCGGATTCGCGGCACACTGGCGCGTGTAGAAATTACTGTCCTGATCAATGAAAATGGCTTCGCCGGGCTCGACATCCCGCACCAGATCAAACCCCAGTGTGTCGAGCGCAACGCTTTCTGAGGCGACCAGGTATTCGGCCCCGGTTTCAGTTTTTGATTCCCCTACGACCAAGGGGCGAATGCCGTGAGGATCGCGGAATGCCAGCAGACCGTAACCGGCAATCATTGCGACGACGGCATATGCGCCGCGACAGCGCCGATGCACGCCGGCCACCGCACGGAAAATAGCGGGAGGATCAAGCTGATACCCGGTGGCCGCCTCTTGCAGCTCGTGCGCCAGCACGTTTAACAACACTTCAGAATCGGAATTGGTATTGACGTGGCGCTGATCCTGAAGAAACAAATCGCGCTTTAATTGTTCCGCATTGGTCAAATTTCCGTTGTGCGCGAGCACGATGCCGAACGGGGAATTTACATAGAGCGGCTGAGCTTCGGCAAAGGAACTTGCAGACCCGGCAGTGGGATAGCGACAGTGCGCGATGCCGATATTGCCGACCAGATGACGCATATCGCGCGTGCGAAATACATCTCGCACCAATCCACCGCCTTTATGCATCTGGAACTTGCTTCCATCCGCAGTGACGATTCCAGCAGCATCCTGGCCGCGGTGCTGCAGCACCAGCAGCCCATCGTAGAGCAGCTGGTTCACCGGTGACTTGGCCACCACGCCGAGGATTCCACACATGGCTCAGATCTCCACGCCTATTTACACCGGCCCGGCAGCCAGTGATTGGGAGACGCAGTATAAGTCATTCAAAGCTCACCCGTCGGGCAACGTCCTCTGGAAGCCAGGGCTTGGCCCATAAAGCCATTCTCTCCAGCGGCCTGGAAAAAAGCGCATGACGCCAGTAGGGTTCGCGTGGCTCCGATGTCATGCCGCCGAGCAACACCAGAAGAACCAGAACCAATACGCCACGCAGGACACCAAACAATGCCCCCATCACGCGGTCCGAATTCGTAAGCCCGGCCGCTTTGACCAGATGCACGATCAGTGAAGAAAGCAAGCTCAACACAAGTACGCTGATCAGCATGACTGCTACGAAACCGATGCCGATTCGCAAGCCTTGGTGGTTCCACGATGCTGGTAGCCACCCTGCGACCACCGCTGCGAACAACTTCGCCAACCAAAAAGCAAGAATCCAGGACAGCAAAGACAACACTTCGCGCACCATGCCGCGCCAGATGCCGAAACCCACGGAAACCATCACGAGTACGATTGCGACAAGGTCGAATACTGTCATCCGCAGCGCCGCGTTCCTGCGGGAACCGCATATATTGGGGTCTGCGAGCTTGTTTTCAATGACGCGCGCGGCATCTGCGGATTGGCGTCAATCGAGCCGAACGACTGTTGCATTGCCAATTATCAACTTCAGCGATTTCATGCGATCACGTGCCTTCTCCGCGGCCTCTCTGGTCGGATATGGTCCGACTCGCACGCGAGTTTGATTTCCGCCTGGACTTTTGATGAGTTCGTTATAGGCCTTGAATTTGCTCTCTTGCAGTTTCTTTTGCAGGGCACGCGCATTCGTGGCGTTGGAAAACGCGCCAAGCTGCACGACGAAACTGTCTTCGGATTTGCTTTCGCTCGCAGCGACCGGTTTGGTCTCGTGCTTTTGCGCTACCTTTGCCGACGGGGCGGTCTCTGCCCGTGGCGTTTGGTTTTGCAGCGGAACGGTCTTTGGGTCGGAGGCAGGCGCGATATCCGTTGAAGGATTGCCTTCCGGTAAGCCCGCTATGTGCGGTCTTTGGGACGGTAGTGGCGTAACCGGCACCGATTGCGGGAGCGAAGCACTTTCGGGCTTTGGTATGGGCGGGATGTCGATCGCGATGTCCTGATTCAGCGGCTTGGGCTCGCTGTCCAGCACCATTGGCAGAAAGACCACAATGAGCAAGACGAGCGCAATCGCCCCGACCAACCGGCGGCGAGCACGCTTTTTGAGCTGCAGTTCTTCATCTCTGATTGCCATTGCCATGAACTGTGCGGGCTGGTGGTTTGTGGGCTACGGGACTGCCGACGAACAGCGCTACACGAAAGTCTGCACTACCGCTCCTACCGTGAAAAAAGAGCCAAACACCAAAATTTTATCATCTTGTCCGGCAGATCTCGTGGCGGATTGATATGCAATGGCAGGAGACTCAAACCGGCTGATCGGAACGTTAATGCCGATTGAAATGAGCGCTTCCTCGATGCGCGCGGCATCTGCACCGCGCGGACCAGGCAAGTCGGCCACGAGCCACTCTTGCACCTGGTCTTTCAGAGGACGCGCAACACCGGCGATATCTTTGTCCTTCAGCATTGCGAACACCGCCATCAAGCGCCCGCCGCTCGGCAATTCGCGCAGACTCGCCGATAAACCGCGTGCTGCATGTGGATTATGGCCTACGTCCAGCACGACGACGGGCCTCCCCGGCAGCACCTGAAAGCGTCCGGGCAAATCAACTTCAACCAGACCGCGTCGTATGGCGCCCATGTCTACTGGAAGCAGGTGCTGCATTTGCTCCAGTGCCACCAGCGCGCTAGCCGCATTTGCCAGTTGGTAGGTTCCGCGCAACGCCGGGTAAGGCAACGCTGAACGCTTGCCCTGCGCACTCCAATATTGCCAGTCGCCTTGACCGCGCTTGAAACCGAAATCCCGACCATTGAGCACAAGCGGCGCGCCGATGTTTGCAGCGTGAGCGGTCAATGTGGCTGGGGGCTTTTCGTCGCCGCATATTGCCGGTACGCCGGCGCGAAAAATACCGGCCTTTTCCCGACCGATACTTTCTCTGTCGGGTCCCAGATAATCCATATGGTCGAAGTCCACTGCAGTCACGACAGTGCACGCAGGGTCGAATACATTTACGGCATCGAGCCGTCCGCCCAACCCGACCTCCAGCACGGCAACATCAACGCGTTCTTGCACAAAAATATCCATTGCGGCCAGCGTGCCGAATTCAAAGTACGTCAGCGAGTCCGGAGTGCGCGCCTGTTCCACGCGAGCGAATGAGCGCGTCAAAGCATCATCCTCCACTGAACGCCCGGCGACCCGCACGCGCTCGTTATAGCGCACCAAGTGCGGTGAGGTATAAAGCCCGACCCGATATCCTGCGCTGGTTAAAATGGCGTCCAGCATGGCGCAGACAGAGCCCTTTCCATTGGTTCCACCTACCGTGATGATCGGAAAATTGGGCTGCAACCCAAGCCGGTCTCGGACTGCGGAGACCCGCTCCAGTCCCATTTCAATAGCCAATGGATGGATGCGTTCAAGATAAGCAAGCCAATCGGAAAGCGACTGCGGCAATGTTGGATGTCCGAAGCAACGCGCGAAGGCGATGCGCCGCTACGCGGCGGGTGCGCGCATCAGCAGGGTGATGAGGCTCACTAGTTTGTCGCGCATCTGCCGGCGATCGACGATCATGTCGATTGCGCCATGTTCGAGCAGAAATTCTGCTCTCTGGAAACCTTCCGGAAGTGTCTGGCGAACGGTCTGCTCGATGACCCTCGGTCCCGCAAAACCAATCAGTGCGTTTGGCTCCGCTATGACTACGTCGCCGAGAAACGCGAAACTCGCAGATACGCCACCCATGGTCGGGTCGGTAAGCACCGAAATGAATGGCAGGCGCGCGCGGGCCAGTTGCGTCAGAGCCGCAGTAGTCTTCGACATCTGCATCAGCGACATAAGTCCTTCCTGCATGCGCGCTCCACCGCTCGCGGTGAAGCAGACAAAAGGCAGATTCTGTTCGCAACAGCTCTGCACTCCCCGCACAAATCTTTCGCCAACCACCGAACCCATTGAACCGCCCAGAAAGCGGAATTCGAACACAGCCAGCACCAGGGGCACGTTTTTGATGGCTCCCTGGACCACAATCAAAGCATCTTCTTCACCGGTGTCCGACCTGGCGTGCTCAAGGCGTTCGGTATAGCGTTTGCTGTCGACGAACTTCAGGAAATCTATCGGAGTGACTTCCGCACCGATCTCAAACTGGCCTTCGGGGTCCAGTGTCAAGTCGACGCGTTCTCGCGCGGTCAGGCGGTTGTGATGTCCGCATTTCGGGCAAACATTCAGATTTTTATCGAGATCAGCACGATAAAGTACCGTCTCGCAAATTTCGCACTTGCTCCACAGTCCTTCGGGCACAGCTTTCTTGGACGCGCCCGCAGTACGCTTGATTTTTGGTGGCAGCAGCTTCTGCAGCCAACTCATCCTGCCGTCCTCTTGGTCGCGATATTGCGCGCGGGCCGATGCGATGTCGCCCGGTTGCCAAGTGCCGAGAACGTCTTTACCGGTTTTGGTTTCAACTCTGGTCCATCGCCTGGCGTATGCCGCCCAGCAACGCTGAAAGATTACGGATCGCAAGGTCGGGAGCGGACGATTCGATTTCCTGTACCAGCCGGCTGCCAATAACGACAGCATCCGCGACGGATGCGACGGTCCTGGCGGTCTGCGCATCTCGAATGCCGAAGCCGACGCCAATGGGCAACTGGATGTGCGACCGGATCTGCGGCAGCTTAGCGGCCACCTCTTTCAGGTCGATGTTTGCCGCCCCGGTCACGCCTTTCAGGGAGACGTAGTAAATATATCCGCTTGCCATGTCCTTGACCTGCCGAATGCGACTTTCCTGCGACGTGGGGGACAATAAATAAATCGAATCGATTCCACGCTTCTTCAATACTTCGACCAGTTGTCGGCTTTCCTCAGGAGGATAGTCAACGACCAGAACGCCGTCCACGCCGGCTTGGTGCGCGGCGGTAGCGAATGACTCATATCCCATAGCTTCAATGGGGTTTGCATATCCCATCAGTACTACGGGTGTGGTTGCATCCGCGGCGCGGAATTCGCGCACAAATCCCAGCACGTCCCTGAGCCCGACACCATGTTTCAGCGCGCGCTCGCTGGAGCGCTGGATAGTGGGCCCATCAGCCATCGGATCGGAAAAGGGGACCCCAAGCTCCAGAATGTCTGCGCCGCAATTTACCATCGCCCGCATGATAGGTACCGTCATGGCGGGCGTTGGATCTCCCGCAGTGACGAAGGGAATCAGCGCTTTCTTCTTCTGCGCTTGCAGCTTTCTGAATGTTTCCGGGATACGCGACATTGTTGTGACGATAGTGTCAGCCGCAAGATGAATCAAAACAGCCTGGAATCTCACTCATCACGCAATTTTCTCGGTCGCGTTCAGAGTTGCATGCCCGCGCGTTCAGCAACCGTGTTCATGTCTTTGTCACCGCGCCCGGACAAATTCACCAGCAACACTTTATCCTTTGACAGCGAGGGTGCCAGCTTCATCGCATGGGCGACCGCGTGCGCCGATTCGAGTGCCGGCATGATGCCTTCCATGCGCGTCAACGCATGGAAAGCAGCAAGGGCTTCTTCATCGGTAATGGAAACGTACTCCGCGCGCCCCGAATCTTTGAGCCAGGCGTGCTCAGGACCGACGCCGGGATAATCCAACCCCGCGGATATCGAATGGGTCTCGATGATCTGGCCGTTTTCATCCTGGATCAAATAAGTGCGATTGCCGTGCAGGACACCCGGAGTACCGGCACACAAAGTCGCCGCGTGTTTACCCGACGCAAGTCCCAGTCCGCCGGCCTCAACGCCGATCAGCCGCACATCGTTATCTTCGATGTACGGATAAAACGCACCGATCGCATTCGAACCGCCACCAACACAGGCCAGTATGGCGTCCGGCTGGCGTCCGATGGCCTCCGGCATCTGGGTACGCAATTCCCTCCCCACGACGGAGTTGAAGTCTCGCACCATCATCGGATAAGGATGCGGGCCCGCCACGGTACCGATGATATAGAACGTGTTCTCTACGTTGGTCACCCAGTCACGCATGGCTTCGTTCAGCGCATCCTTGAGTGTCTTCGAGCCGCTCTCCACCGGCACAACAGTTGCGCCAAGCAACTTCATGCGGAATACATTCATGGACTGCCGTTTGATGTCTTCCGATCCCATGTATACCACGCACTCCATGCCAAACCGTGCAGCCACGGTCGCCGACGCAACGCCATGCTGGCCTGCGCCGGTCTCTGCGATGATGCGCTTCTTGCCCATGCGCTTCGCGAGCAGCGCCTGCCCGATGGTGTTATTGATTTTGTGCGCGCCTGTATGGTTCAGGTCTTCGCGCTTCAGCCAAATCTGCGCCCCGCCGCAGTGCTCCGACAAGCGCTTGGCGTGATATACCGGGCTGGGGCGGCCGACGTAGTGTTTCAGCTCGTATTCGAACTCCGCGATAAACGCGGAATCCTGCCGCATCGATTCGTACTGCTCGCGCAATTCATCGAGCGCTTGCATCAGCGTCTCGGCGACAAACACGCCTCCGTAGGGTCCGAAGTGGCCTTTCGCGTCGGGAAGCTTGTACGCCTTCAACGCTTCATACATCTGCATTTCTCACTCCTCGGATGAAGGCGGCTATCTTGGCCGCATCCTTGATGCCCTTTGCCGCTTCAACGCCGCTGCTGACGTCCACCGCCCAAGGCCTAACGCGACGTATGGCATCAGCAACATTATCTTGTTGAAGGCCGCCTGCCAAAATTACCGGCAGAGGAAGTTGATCCGGGATCAGGGCCCAATCAAAAGTAGATCCCGTACCGCCATGGCTGCCGTCCACGGCCGCATCGAGCAACAGCCCTTTGGCGCTCCGGTAACGGCGCGCGTATTGTAACAAATCCAGGCCAGCCCGAACCTTCGCGGCCTTGATGTAAGGCAACCCGAAACTCGCACAGAACTCCGGAGCTTCGTTTCCATGAAACTGCAAAAGCTCCGGCTTGACGTCCGCAATAACGCCCTCAATCTCGCTTTGCCTGGCATCCACGAATAGCGCGACCGATGTCACGAATGCCGGCAGCGCGTCCACGACTTCGCGCGCGACTTTGCGCGATACCAGTCGCGGACTGCCTGTATAAAAGATGAGGCCGATGGCATGCGCCCCGCTTTTCGCCGCGACGAGCGCGTCC
>DATMZQ010000263.1:0-4010 GCA_035573615.1 Burkholderiales bacterium
ATTGGGCGCAAATTGGTCCAGTGCCCTGGAAGTGGCAATCAGGCTGATCAACTGGTCCGTTACGTGGCAGTTGCTCGAGGGCGTCCATTCGCCGTTATTCGATCATGAAGAGGGCTCCCGGCTCAGACGCCGATGGCTCGATTCGGTCTATCAGCATGCCGAGTTCGTTCGCGGTTATTTTTCGCTTTACTCCTCTGCCAACAACCATCTCATCGGCGAGGCTGCGGGACTGTTCATCGCGGCCCTCACGTGGCCGCATTGGCATAAAGCGCGAGTGTGGCAGGCAACCGCGCAAAAAATTCTTGAGGACGAGGCGCAGCGCCAGAACGCCCCCGATGGCGTAAACCGTGAGCAGGCGGTGGCTTATCATCACTTCGTTCTGGATCTTTTGCTGCTCTGCCTGCTGGCCGGCAAGCAGAACAAGGTCTGGTTCTCGGTAACGTATGAGACCCGCATCGAGGCTATGCTGGAGTACATCGCCTCCATCATGGATGTAAGCGGAAATCTTCCCCAGTTCGGCGACTCAGATGATGCGCTGGTGGTCAGACTTACGCCAAGCCAGTCGTTTTGCTCCTATCGCTCATTGCTGGCTACCGGAGCCATCATTTTTCGCAGTGGCGAATTCAAGCGCAAGGCGGGCGCACTCGACGACAAGACGCGATGGCTGCTCGGCAGCCAGGCCGACGCGTTATTCGATGCTCAAAGCGTAGAACGAACCAGGTTGCCGATCCGGCAGCATTTTCCGCTCGGCGGCTATTACATACTGGGCAGCGAGTTCGAGACGGCCGATGAAATACGACTCACCGTCGATGCGGGGCCGCTGGGCTTTCAGAGCATTGCCGCGCACGGGCATGCGGATGCGCTGTCATTTACGTTGTCTGTCGGCGGCGTTGAGTTTCTGATCGACCCCGGAACCTATGCTTATCACACGCAGGGTGCGTGGCGGCGTTATTTTCGCGGTACAGCGGCGCACAACACCGTGCGCGTTGACCGCCAGGATCAGTCCGAACCGGGTGGCAATTTCATGTGGGTGAAAAAGGCGCGCGCGGGCTGCAGCCAATGGGCGAGTACGGTTGCGGAAGACTTGTTCGAGGGCTGGCAGAACGGTTACCAGCGTCTCAAGGATCCGGTCATGCATTGGCGCAAGATTTCGCTGCACAAATTGCAGAGGCGGATCAGTATTGACGATACGCTGCGCATGGCAGGCTGTCACGATATCGAACTGCTGTTTCATTGCAGCGAGCGCTGCAGTGTAGAAGCCGCTCCCGGCGGCTATCTACTCAAGCAGGATAACAAAGCGCTGCTGCTGAAGCTGCCGCATGTCGACAGCGCGACGTCGCAGGTCCTGGTCGGCGGTACCGCTCCCATCTTCGGCTGGGTTTCCAGACGATTCGATAACAAGCTGCCAGCGCCGACGATCCTGTGGCAGGCACGGTTTACCGGAGACGTCGTCCTGCGTACGGAAATCGTTTGCTAGGGGACACTGCGCCAAGCCGTCCTCCTCTCAGGCAGCGCTGTGTAATTCCCCGTTGATCCGACCGGACTAGTTAGGCCTTCCACGGGCGTCAATCCTTACCTTTACTGTTCGGCTGCGTAGTCCGCCGAATGCACGGGCTGTATATCTGCTGACGCGCAAATTCCTTTGGTCGCATTCCCCGAGTTTTAGGAGAACCATGAAGATCAGCGTATTGGGTCTGGGTTATGTCGGCACTGTCTCGGCAGGCTGCCTGGCACAGCAGGGTCACGAAGTATTGGGTGTCGATCCCGAACCCCGCAAAGTCGATCTGATCAATGCCGGGAAATCGCCCATCATCGAAAAGGACATTGGCGGCATCATTGAGCGACAGGTTGCCGCCGGCAAGCTTGCCGCAACCACCGATGTCATCGATGCGGTACAGCGCAGCGACCTCGCTCTGATTTGTGTCGGCACGCCCAGCAAAAGCAATGGTGATATCGAACTCAAGTACATCCGCCGAGTTTGCGAGGAAATCGGCGAAGCAATGCGTCACCATCAGGGCGCTCCAGCAGTCGTGATTCGCAGCACCATGCTGCCCGGGACAATGCGTGAGGTCGTCATTCCGACACTGGAGGCGTGTTCGGGCCGGCGCGCCGGAGTGGAATTCGGTGTCTGTATTAATCCCGAATTCTTGCGCGAAGGGACTTCGGTCCACGACTATTTTCATCCGCCGAAGACCGTCATCGGAGAACTGAACCCGGCAAGCGGCAATCTGGTGGCAAGTCTCTATAGCCATCTCGATGCGCCGATGGTCCGCACCGATATCGAGACCGCCGAGATGGTCAAATATGCGGACAACGCGTGGCACGCGTTAAAAGTCGGGTTCGCGAACGAGATCGGCAATCTCTGCAAAGGACTCGACGTCGACGGCCATCGCGTCATGGATATCTTCTGTCAGGACACCAAGCTCAATCTATCGCCCTACTACCTGAAGCCTGGCTTCGCTTTCGGCGGTTCCTGCCTGCCCAAGGACCTGCGTGCGCTTCTCTATAAGGCGAAAACGCTGGACCTTTCGCTTCCGATACTGGCCTCCGTGCTGCCGAGCAACGAGCAACAGGTAGATCGGGCAGTGCGTAGTGTCATCCAGAAAGGCACACGGAGGATCGGTGTACTGGGATTTAGCTTTAAAGCCGGCACAGATGATTTGCGCGAAAGCCCGGTCGTGGAATTGACCGAACGCCTCATCGGCAAGGGATTCGAACTAAAGATTTACGACAGCAACGTCAATATCGCCCGTATCCACGGCGCAAACCGCGACTACATTCTCAACCATATTCCGCACATCTCGCGCTTGATGGTGGCGAGCCTCGAAGAGGTCCTCGAGCACGCGCAGACCATTATTATCGGCAACGCCGCGGCCGAGTTCCGTGAAGTGCCAAAGCGTCTGACTGAAAATCAAACTGTCATCGATCTAGTGCGCATCACCAATTCCCGGAGTGTCTCGGGTCTGTACGAAGGAATTTGCTGGTAAATGGGGCCGCCCGTTATGCCGCCGGGGGATAGCAGACCCAGACGGGTTTTGATCCTGGTTGAAAATCTGCCCAGTCCGTTCGACCGGCGCGTATGGCAGGAAGCCACTACTCTGCGAGATGCGGGCTATGCCGTCTCCATCATTTGTCCCACCGGAAAAGGATTCGAAAGCAAGTTCGAGAGAATCGACGGCATAGCGATCTGGCGCTATGACTTGCCGGTCGAAGGTGAAGGCGCGAAGGGATATGCGATCGAGTACTCGGTCGCGCTCGCGCGCAGCTTCATGCTGTGCTGGAAGATTTTTCTGAAAGACGGCTTCGACGTCATCCAGGCGTGCAACCCGCCCGACCTGTTTTTTATCATCGGCCGCATTTTCAAGTTGTTTGGCAAAAAGTTTGTTTTCGATCATCACGACATCAATCCCGAGCTTTATGAGGCGAAATTCGGCAAGCGGGGTGTGTTCTATTGGCTATTGCTGAAACTGGAACGCTGGACGTTCCGCACTGCCGACGTATCGATTGCAACGAACGAGTCGTACCGTCGCATTGCCATGGAACGCGGCGGGATGGCGCCGGAGCGCGTCTTCGTCGTGAGAAGCGGGCCGAGTCTGGAGCGCATGAAGATTGGTCCGCCGGACGATAGGCTGAAGCGCGGCCGGAGTTATCTGGTGGGCTATGTCGGCGTAATGGGAAAGCAGGAAGGCGTCGATTACCTGCTGCGCGCAATCCGGTACCTCGTCTTCAATCTTCATCGCACTGACATCCATTTCGGATTGGTGGGCGGCGGTACTTCGCTGGGCGCGATGAAAGGCCTTGCCGCGGAATTGGGTGTGGCGGATTTCGTAACCTTCACGGGCCGTGTGACCGACGACGAAATGCTTGCGATGCTCAATACCGCCGATATCTGTGTCAATCCCGACATTGCCAATGAGATGAACGACAAGTCGACCATGAACAAGATCATGGAGTACATGGCGCTCGGCAAGCCAATCGTACAGTTCGATCTCGCGGAAGGGCGCTATTCG
>DATMZQ010000264.1:0-13809 GCA_035573615.1 Burkholderiales bacterium
TGTCTGTCGTGAAGTGTGCCGCGTGATCGCTGAAAAAAGGCAAGGCTCAACTATTGAAGCGGGGTTTCGCTACCCAGCTAGACAATATGCGGTTCTCACTTAAATCCGCACAAGTCCATGGGCGAATAAGGCATGGAACACGATGAGGGCTGAATCATCCCGGCAGCGTGCCAGCGAAATTGTTGGCGAAGCTCCGATATCGACCTCATTTGTGCTTCCAAAACCTATCGTGTTTGTCTTGGCGGCCCTTGCATTCCTTTTTGCCATAGATTTGTTCGCCTGGGCTGCGTACCGGGATGTAAAGCAAGCTTCTGACGAACTGACACGGCACGTGAATACTCTAGAACGCTTGCAAGCGTTGCCAAAGATAATGCTGGAAATGGAATCGAACATGCGAGGCTATCTTCTGACTGGGTCCAATAGCTCGCTTAACCGTTATCGCGCGGCCGCCGATCAACTCCCGGGCATTACGCAAAGGGCACTTATCCTCGTGGAAGAGGATCCGAAACAACACCGGCTCATTGAGGCAGCCGCGGCAGCGGCCCGGGACTGGCTGGCTCGTTATGCGTCTCCGATGGTTGTCAAACGCAACGCCGGTAGCGCAAATGCAGAGAGCGCGGCAGCACTTGGTGAATCCATGCGTCAGACCGCGAAGTACAGCAAGGCGGAACGCATCCGGGCACAGTTTGAAGAGTCAATTCACCTTGAGCGTGAGCAGGTCATGGCGGCTCAAGGCAAACTGACTCGAAAATTGCAGCGCATTGCCATGTGGATTAAAGCGCGTGCGTTCGCCCTGCTCCTCGCTCTGGCTGCGCTAACGCTGTTACTTGGCCGCATTCTCGCAAAATTGACCGGCCAAATGCATTCGCGTGAGATTGCAGAACACCAGATGAGGACATCATCCGCTAACATGCGCGCCATAAGCGCCGCTTCTCCGCTTGGAATGTTTATGGCGGATGGTCTCGGCGCATGCGTGCAGGCGAATGGCTCTTTCGAGCGCATGACCGGTCTTGCTGAAGCGGATATTCTGGGGAATGGCTGGCAGTCCGCTTTGCATCCGGAAGATCAAAAAAGAGTAGTTTTCGCCTGGAACGCGTTCACAACTTCCGGAATGCCGTTTTCATCAGTCCATCGATTCGTCCACCGTAACGGCAAGGTTGTATGGACTTCGATGAAATGCAACAACATGACAGACGGTGACCGGTTGATTGGCTTCGCCTGCAGCATAGAAGATATCAGCGAGCGCCGCGAAGCCGAAGAGGCGTTGGGCAGATGCGACGAGCGGCTTCATCTGGCCCTGGAGCATTCGCGGCTTGCGCTGTTCGACTGGCACATTCCCTCAGGCGAGGTCTCTCTGAGTCGCGAATGGAATATCGCTATGGGCTACGGACCGCAGGAGCTAACTACGACTACGCGCCGGCTCAATGAGCTGATTCACCCGGACGATGTGGAAGCATTCGGGGAAGCGATTGCCAGCACGTTAAAGACGGGCAAGTCCATGTCGCGAGTTGAATTGCGCGTGGAGACACGAGGCGGACAGTGGAAAAGAGTCTACTTGTCCGGCAGGGTTGCAGAACGCGATGCGGCCGGCAGAGCGGTCCGACTTATCGGAACGATCGCCAGCGATTAATTTCCCGCTCTGGCATGAGCCAGACGTACCGTTGGAGAACATCGTCGCGAAGCGATCTGGCAAACATTTTCGGGCGCTCTAGAGAAAATATTTTTATATGCAAGTAAACTTCGCGGCTCGCATCCAATATCCCCCAGTGTTCTATCACGCTCGTCCGCGTGACGGATGCTACAGATTTGGCACGCAAACATTTGCAGGAGCTTCAAGTGACTGCTTTATTCTCGATTGCAACACGCGGCCTTTTGGCTGCACTGGTAATGGTTACGCTCGCTGCGTGCCAGAGATCCCAGTCTCAGCCCCCCGCCATGCCACCGCCCGAAGTGACGGTCGTGATCGTGCAGCCTCAGGACCTGCAAACGACGTTCGAATATGTTGCTCAAATTTCAGGCGTGCGGGAAGTTGAAGTACGTCCGCGCGTCTCCGGCATTTTGCAAAAATGGAACTTCACGGAAGGCAGCAAGGTTGTCGCCGGACAAAGCCTGTTTACGATAGATGCCGCCCCTTTTCGCGCAGCGCTGGCAAGAGCCGAAGCGGATCTAGCCGGCGCACAAGCCACTAATGATCAGGCAAAACGAAACGCAGGCCGATTGAAGCCGCTGTACGAAGCTAAGGCAGTCAGCCAAAAAGAATACGATGACGCCACTTCCGCGGAGCAGGTTAGCGCCGCCAACGTCAAGGCTGCATTGGCCGCCGCAACCGAAGCAAGGCTCAACATTTCCTATACGCGAGTGGAAGCCCCAATCTCTGGGATTACCAGCCGTGCGTTGCAGTCCGAGGGCAGCCTGGTACAGGCACAACAAACCTTGCTGACCAAGATTGCCCAGATCGATCCGGTGCACGTGATATTCAGTTTCACGGAAGCGGAGCACTTGAAATTCACCCGCGCCATGGCTGACGGCACGCTGAGGCTCCCGAAGGATGGGAGGTTCGATGTCAAGCTGAAGCTTGCGGATGGAAACGAATACGCGCGGCCGGGTAAAGTCGATTTCACGGATGTACGCGTGGACCCGGCAACCGGCACCATTGAGGCACGCGCGGTTATCGGAAATCCTGAGGGATTATTGCGTCCGGGCCAGTTTGCCCGCGTGCAGCTATCTGGCGGTGTTCGCCCGAACGCCATAGCGCTTCCGCAGCGCGCCATCCTGGAGGGGCCCGGAACGAAGATAGTGCTCACTGTCAACGCGCAAGGCATCGTTGAAGCGCGTCCCATACAGGTGGGCGACTGGTCTGCTGCCCAGTGGATAATCACTGGTGGCCTGAAGGCCGGCGACAGGGTCATTGTCGACGGGGTGGTAAAAGCCCGGCCGGGTTCGCCGGTGAAAATTGCGCAAGCGCCTACAGCAGGCGATCAAACTGATCGCGTACCCCAGGGTGGCCAGCCAAGCGCCAAGTCCGGCGCCAATTCCGAAGCGCCGCATGAGCCCAAGTCCAAATAATCGGCGGAATTAATCTTGTTCTCCCGTTTCTTCATTGACCGCCCGATTTTCGCTGCGGTGCTGTCGATCTTTTTGGTCCTGGCTGGCCTCGCTTCCATGCGCACGCTGCCTATAGCGCAATACCCCGAAATCGCGCCTCCGGTGGTTACGGTCCGGGCGACCTATCCTGGCGCATCGGCCGAAGTGTTGGAGCAAACGGTAGCTGCTCCGCTCGAAAACCAGATCAACGGCGTGGAAAACATGCTGTACATGAGTTCGAACTCGTCATCCAACGGCGTAGTCGAGATCAACGTCACTTTTGACATCGGAACAAACGTCGACCAGGCTGCGTTAAACGTCAACAACCGCGTCAAGCAAGCTGAAGCGCGCCTGCCACAGGAAGTCCGCCGTCAGGGCGTATCCGTGGAAAAAAACTCCACCTCTTTCCTGCAGGTACTGGCTTTTAATTCACCGGACGGAACGCTTGACGATCTTTACGTCAGCAATTATGTGACGCTGAACGTACTGGACACGATAAAGCGGGTGCCGGGCACGACCAACGTGCAAATTTTCGGCGCCAAGGATTATGCAATGCGCATTTGGTTGCGGCCTGACCGGATGACGCAGCTCAAGCTCACTACCGCTGATCTATTGCGCGCGCTGAACGAACAGAATGCGCAGTTCGCCGCCGGCAAAGTAGGCCAGGCGCCCACGGGTGGGCCGCAAGAACTGGTTTACACAATTACTACCAAGGGAAGGCTGTCGGACCCACACGAGTTCGATGAAATCATCGTTCGCGCCAATCCGGACGGTTCCGCTCTCAGACTGAAAGACGTCGCGCGCGTGGAACTCGCGTCGAAGGATTACGACTTCATCGGCCGGGTCAACGGCAGGCAATCCGCCCTGTTGGGAATTTTTCTTCAGCCGGGAGCCAACGCGCTGGACGTAGCTGAGGATGTCGGAAAAACAATGGCCGACATTTCCAAACGTTTTCCGGTCGGCATGGAATTTCAGAACGTTTATGACACCACGCGCTTCGTCAAGGTGTCGATACGCGAAGTGGCCAAGACACTGCTCGAGGCCATGGCGCTCGTCTTTCTCGTGGTATTCCTGTTCCTGCAGAACTGGCGTGCTACGTTGATTCCGTTTGCCGCCGTACCCGTGTCACTGATTGGCACTTTTGCCGGCTTGTTCCTGCTCGGCTATTCAATCAACACATTGACCTTGTTCGGCATGGTTCTGGCCATCGGGATCGTGGTCGACGATGCAATCGTAGTTCTGGAAAATGTCGAGCGCATCATGCACGAAGAACACAAGGATGCGCGTGAAGCTGCGATCAAGGCAATGACCGAAGTAACTGGCCCAGTCATCGCCATCGTGCTGACGCTCTGCGCGGTGTTCGTCCCGATTGCATTCCTCGGCGGCTTGACCGGCGAGTTGTACCGTCAGTTCGCCGTGACCATCGCCATTGCAGTGGTGCTGTCCGGAATTATCGCGTTGACGCTGACCCCCAGCCTGTGCGTGTTGATCTTGAAGCGCGAACACAAGACACCGTTGGGTTTCTTCACCTGGTTCAACGATTGGTTCCGGCGTGTCACCGGACGCTATACCAGTGGCGCTGCCTGGATCATCCGCCGGGGCGCAATCGGTCTGGTGCTGTTTGCCGGCATGGTGATCGTTACCATCGGGCTGTGGAAAATAACGCCGGGTAGCCTGGTGCCAGATGAGGACCAGGGTTACTACATCGGCGCGGTGTTCCTGCCTGACGGCGCCACCCTGCAACGCACTGACAAGGTCGTAACGGAAGTACTCAAGGCGATCCAATCCAATCACGCCAATGAGTTCGCCATTGCATTCACCGGGCTCGATTTCCTTGGCGGCGGCTACCGCAACAATGCCGCGACGATTTTCGTGACTCAACGACATTGGGATGAACGAAAAGGCGTCGGAACGCATGAACTGATTGGCGACTATTTCATGAAAACCGCCGGAATCAAGGAAGGTCTTGTGCTGGCGTTTGCTCCGCCGCCTATCTTTGGCCTGGGAAACGCCGGCGGTTTTGAGTTCTACGTGCAAAACCGCGGCGAAGGCGGGCCACAACGACTGGCGGCTGAAATGGGAAAATTCCTTGCGGCGGCCAACAAGGATCCCCAACTTGCGGGCGTACAAACGCTCTGGCGGGCCGGCGTACCACAACTGCACGTGGACGTGGACCGTGAAAAGGCCAAGGCGCTCGGCGTGCCCATAAACGACATCTTTGACACGCTGTCCGCCACGCTCGGTTCTTATTACGTCAACGACTTTAATAAGTTCGGGCGCACCTGGCAGGTGCTGATGTCGGCAGAGCCGGGCTATCGCAACAAGCCAGACTCGGTAGGCGAACTTTATGTTCGTTCTAGCATGGGCACGATGATTCCGCTCAAGACGCTGGCGAATGTTTCCTATACGTCAGGCCCGGATTCAATGGATCGCTTCAACAATCTGCCGGCCGTCAAACTGCTGGGCCAGGGGGCACCCGGGATCTCTTCCGGCCAAGCCATCTCCGTGGTGGAACGCATCGCCAGCGATGTGCTGCCTGCGGATTTTAGCTACGACTGGGGGGGAGCATCGTTCCAGGAAAAAAAATCAAGCGGCACGTCGACGCTTGCGTTGGGACTCGCCACTATCATGGTGTTCCTGATTCTCGCAGCACAATACGAGCGCTGGTCTCTCCCTCTGTCGGTAATGATGGCCTTACCTTTCGGCACGTTCGGTGCGCTTGCAGCGGTTTGGTTGCGGGGCATGACCAACGACGTCTACTTCCAGATTGGCCTGGTGACGCTACTGGGTCTCGCGGCAAAAAATGCAATCCTGATAGTCGAATATGCGTTGTTGAAGAATCAGGAGGGATTGTCTCCTTCCGCTGCCGCCGTTGAAGCCGCACGTTTGCGCTTCCGACCGATACTGATGACGTCGCTGGCATTCATACTTGGGGTAACGCCGCTTGCATTTTCGTCTGGGGCCGGCGCTGGCGCGCGCACTGCAGTCGGCACAGGCGTCATGGGGGGCATGCTGGCTGCGACCTTTTTGGCGATTTTTTTCGTACCTATGTTTTTCAAACTCATTACGGAACGGCATCTGACCGAAACACGTTCAACCGATCAGATCCGTGCGGAAATAGAGCATCACAAATTGCTTGCACAGCAAGCCACAGAAAATCCGCATCATGTGCCTCCGCCAAGGCAAGAAACTCCATGATGCGACGGTCCGCTGCGCTTGTTGCAATGGTCACGACCGCGGTTATCGCGGGTGGTTGCATGACCGTCGGGCCTGACTACCAGCGGCCCAAAGTAGAAACGCCTGAGCAATGGCCTGACGCGGCCGCCGGGGCGGCAGTGTCCGCGACATGGTGGCAGTCTTATGGTGATCCCGTTCTTGACCGGATGGTTGACGAGGCGTTGCAGCACAATTTGGATCTGCGTAATGCCATAGCCCGCGTCGATGAGGCGCGCTCAGCCCTCGGCATCTCGCGGGCCGATCAGTATCCCGGGGTATCGGCGAACGCCGCCGCGTCGCGCAACCGCATCAGTCAGGAAAGCGTGATTAGCGTGCCGCCCGGGGTAGATCCCAAATACAATGACTATCGGGCGACGCTCAACGTTTCGTACGAGGTCGATTTCTGGGGCAAATATCGCCGCGCGACGGAGGCGGCGCGGGCGGAATTGCTGGCTTCAAAGTTCAATCGTGAGGCAGTGCGACTTGCCCTGATAGCGGATACGGCGAAAGGCTACTTTGCGCTTCGCGCCCTGGACGCCCAGGTAGCAATCACTCGACGAACACTTTCTACGCGTCAAGCTTCCACTGCACTGCAGCGCCTGCGTTTCGAAGCCGGTGTCGCATCCGAGTATGACTTGCGTCAAGTAGAGGCAGAAACGGCACAGGCCCAGGCGCTGTTGCCTAGCATTGAACAGCGCCTGGCGGCTCAGGAAACCGCGCTGTCGGTTTTAGTGGGCCGAAGTCCGCGCGCTATCGCGTCGCAACTTATGGATCGGGGTTCCGCCCTGGAAGCGCTAACTGCACCGCCCTCGATACCGGCGGGACTGCCTTCTGACATCCTGGAACGCCGCCCCGATCTCCGTCAGGCCGAGCAAAGCTTGGTTGCAGCCAATGCGCGGATTGGGCAAGCCAAGGCGGCTTACTATCCGACTATTTCGCTGACTGGATTTTTCGGTGCTGAAAGTTCAATGTTGTCCGGATTGTTCGACGCGCAAGCCCGCATGTGGCAATTCGCCGGCTCGGCCACGCAAACGGTTTTCGATGCCGGACGCACACGATCCCAGGTCGGCGTCGCAGAGGCCCGTCAACAGCAGGCGCTCGCGCAATATCAAGGTGCAATCCAGAATGCGTTCAAGGATGCCCTCGACGCACTCGTCGCCCAACGAAAGGCGCGCGAGGCGATGGAGGCAGAGCAAAAGCGCATTGAGGCACTCACTAGTGCCATGCGACTGGCCCAATTGCGTTACGACAATGGCGTCGCGAGTTTTCTGGAATTGCTCATTGCGGAGCGCGCGCTGCTTGATGCCCAGTTAAACCAGGTCGACGCGCAGCGCGCTCAGCTGTCGGCGAGTGCCGATCTGTTCAAGGCAATGGGGGGCGGCTGGGATGGCTTCGTCGATACGGCGAAGTCCGACAACTAGGCTGCATAGCTTCAGCGTGGAATCCGCGCCTGATTTAGGTCCCGAAACGCCAACCCACTTGTCATAACACGCGACGTGACTTTGGCTCATGCGGCTGTGTAGCTGCCGTGCCCGAATTGCCTTCGTGCCTGACGCTTTTGGTCTCGGGTTGGCAATTTCCGCATTGCACCATGCGGCTTGGGCTTTGTATGATTAGCCTACGAGGCAGGTGTACGTGCTTGTTTTTACATATAACAATTTTTGCATTTCGCATTGGGAGCCGCCAAATCTGAGCGCGGGCCTGCTTTGTGCGTTTTAACCAGAGCAAGCAAATCTATTGGGCTCTGGAGCAAGCATGAAAGCGTTTTCGAATGGCTTTACACTCATTGAGCTGATGATTGTCGTTGCAATCATCGGCATTCTTGCGTCGGTCGCGTTGCCGGCGTATCAAAACTATTCTGCGCGCGCCAAGATTTCGGAGGCCTTGCTGGCAGGAAGCGTTTGCCGGACGACGATTGCTGAAATAGTGCAGTCCGAAGCTATCCTGCCTACGGCGGGGCAATGGGGTTGCGAGACGCAAAGCGCTGTGACCGCTGCCTCACGTTATGTGGCCAAAATACAGACCAATTCAGTTGGTGCAATCAGGGTCGAAATTCGTGGCGTGAGTGCCTATGCTAACGGACAAGGTATCGTATTCCGGCCTTGGGCCGACGTCGCGCGTTCCGGACCGGTGGTGGGGGGTGACCGAGTCGCCATGTGGGATTGCGGTCCAGACCCAAGCAACACCAATGACATATCTACGTATGTTCCGGCCTCTTGCAGGTCGTCCGCTACACAATTAGGCACGGTTACGGGATTTGCCAGCAGTACTTAGCGGGAAACTCGTATTCTTCCGGTGAAGGACTAATCGGTCATCGCTTGCAGAACGGCCGTCCAGGCTGCTGCCAGATTGTTCCGATCGTACCCACCTCCGCCAAAGGCCATCCATCTTCCCCTCGCAAAACGATCCGCGATCCTCCTGAGGCTTCTTGCCGCCGTGCTATGCACTGCAGGCGAATAGTTCAGATGTGCGAGCGGATCTCCTTTCAATCCATCCGCACCGCATTGGAATAGCACGAAATCCGGCGCGTACTTTGTAACATGTGCTTCGACTCTTGGCCAAGCTGCCATGAATTGCGCATCACCGGCTCCTGGTTTGAGGCTTATGTTGAGTTTGGTACCGTTTGCCGCGCCTTTGCCGGTCTCTTGCTCGTTCCCGGTGCCTGGATAGAGGTACTGGCCATCTTCATGTATGTCCGCAAAGATCAAGTCCGGATCGTATTCATACGAGTAAAAAATACCGTCCCCATGGTGCACATCGATATCCACGTACGCGATCCGGCGAACGCCATATTGCAGACGTAGTGTTTCAATTACGACGCCAAGGTCGTTGAACACGCAGAAACCCGCGGAATGATTTCGCCTGGCGTGGTGCAGTCCGCCGATCGGCTGAAAGGTACGCCGGCATGTCCCGTTCATGACACTAGAAAGTGCTTCAAGGGCCGACCCGACCACCGTTGCCGCGGCCTCGAACACTCCGGGAAATACCGGCGTGTCCCCATCGTCCAGAAATTTCAGGTTGTCACGCTCGGCGTGCTGGACTCTGTCGATGTGGTCACCCGTGTGAAAACGACCAAGTTCTTCGATCGTCGCCTGACGCAGCGCGCACAATTGGACATTGGCCAGCAGCAAATTTTTTTCTGCATTGTTCAGGAACGCGGCCTGACGATCCGAACCAAGTGGATGTCCATCAGCGAAGCCATATCGCGCTAGCGCTTCGCCCGCGGAGATACAAACCGGCTCCGTACCGGTGGTTGCGGCTGTCGCTTGCGTTGCTGCTCTTAGCATGACCGGTAAACCGAAAAATATTGTATGCGCCACCATTCCCAACACGTTTCGCCGTACGGGGAACAGTTCAGAATTCTTTGGCGCAGTTCCAACAGGTGTGAAAGTCTGCGGGGTTTTCTTCATGGCAGTATGGGCAAAAAGCCAGGCCAATATCGGATTTCCGCCGCTCGATTTGATCGATAACCTCGCGAGCCCGCTCTGCATCCTTTGCATCCATAATCCATACCTCTGGCCAGGCATGGTGAAAGGGGATTTCGCCCATGATGCTCTGCGCGTTCGCGTTCAACACTCTGCCATCGATCCCGGCTTGCGCCAATGCGCCAAGCACGATATGTGCATCGGGAAGCGTGGCAGCCGAATAGATCTTGCGCATTAGGTCGCCGTTATCCGCCCGATCGCGCAAACAGATCCATTTGTCCATCCAAACGCGGATGCCGGAATAGGCCAGTTTCCAGCGTGCGCCTTTGCTGATTTAAACCGAGACGGTGACAGGCCTTTTCGAATCGCGTCCTCAGCAAGTCGGCAAACTCGCCGCTGCCTCGCATGCGCGAACCGAAATTCGGGTCGTTTTCACGGCCTGCTCGCATCTGCTTGACCCGGCTCATGACATGCTCAGCCTTGAGGGGATAGTGATGCATGAGCCAGTCTTTGAAAAGCTCTTTCACTTCGTACGGCAGGCGCATCAATACATAACCGGCCGATAGCGCGCCCGCATCCCTGGCGGCTTCCAAAATATGTTCGGTTTCCGAGTCTGTAAGTAACGGAACGACCGGCGCGACCATAACGCTGACCGGCACTCCTGCCTCAGCGACACGCCGGATAGCCTGTATGCGGCGTGATGGCGCCGAAGCACGAGGCTCCATCCTGCGCGCCAGCTCATGTTCGAGCGTGGTGACTGAGATGTATACGTGTGCAAGGTTTTTTTCCGCCATGGAAACCAAAATATCCAGATCGCGCTCGACCATTGCGTTCTTGGTGATAATGCTCACGGGCTGATTACAGTCCGATGCCACCTCCAGAATAGACCGCGTGATTTTCCAGTCTCGTTCCGCCGGCTGGTAAGGATCGGTGTTGGCACCTATCGTGATGGCGCTACAGCTATATCCTGGTTTGGAAAGTTCCTCGCGCAGTCGATCCGCGGCATTGACCTTGGCAAATAGTCGAGTTTCAAAGTCAATCCCTGGGGATAAATTTAAGTAGGCGTGCGAAGGCCTTGCATAACAATAGATGCATCCGTGCTCGCAGCCGCGGTACGGGTTTATGCTCAGCGTGAACGGAATGTCCGGCGAATCATTCTTCGAGATAATCGTGGTGACTCGTTCCGCCGTGACAATGGTTTCAGGACGGGCGGGCCCTTCTTCCGGGGCCACATCCCAACCGTCTTCAAATGGCTCCCGGGACAGGTGCTCGAAGCGGCCCTCGACATTTAATGTGGCACCCCGTCCCTTGTTTGGACGCCCGTAATCCCCGGACACTGTTTTAAGCGGCATACTGTTTATAATAACAGTATTGCTTCCGAATCGCAGCCAGTTCGGGGCAGGATTTATAACCCCATCATTCCCAGCGCGGCTTTCCCGAGTTCAGTATCCGGGTTGGCGAATGAATTCAGTATCGTGAAATGGTTATCGTCAGGGCACGGAATATCACGCGCAATGACGCCGGACCACTGGCCTGCAAGGAGCGCATGTTGCTCTTTGAACCCGCCCAATTCCAGGCCGCCCACTGCGATATTGAACGCGATTTTGCTCGGAGCCGGCATGAAGGCCGGGCTGAGCTTCAGTGCGTCGGCTTCCGTCAGGTGCAAATCCATGTTGATTGACGGTGTTCGGACGATTGGCACCAGATCGTAAATGCCACTGACTGAAAGTCCCCCCTGGACGACTTTTTCGGGAAGTCCCCGGGAATAGCGCGGCCACTGCGCCGCGACGCACATCGCGGCGAGATGGCCGCCCGCTGAATGGCCGGCCACGAAGATACGATTACGTGGCACGCCCACTTCAGCGGCGTTCCGATACAACCATGCCATGGCCTTGAGGCATTGCAGCACGATATCCTCAACTCTGACCGCCGGACAAAGTGAGTAATTTATAGCTGCGACTGCAGCACCCGCGTTCAGGAAGGGGGTCGCCACGAACGAATGGTGTCTCTTGTCCAAGGATCTCCAGTAGCCACCATGAATGAACATCAGCAACGCTTTTGCGTCACTGCCCGGCCGGAATATGTCCATGGTTTCCATACGATCGTCCCCGTAGGGCACGTCAAGCTCGACATCAAGATCTCTTCGCGCCTGCTCCGACCGCGCCGCCCAACTGTCAAAATGCGTTTGGAAGTCCGGGACTGCTGCCCGGTTGTTGTACATTGATTCATAGTAAGCGGCGTCTTTTATCATTGGCACTCCATCTTTTTCAGGTTTAGTTTTTCATGACTTGTGGAAGGGAACGACGGAGTAATGCTTCTTGATTGTGGAATCATGCAGCAATCGGCCTAGGATGCAAATTGCCGGCGACCCGCTGCGCCTGTCATGGAATTTGATATCGTTTGCCAGGCCAATGTTTAATTTCATGGTTTCAATGGCTTGTTCGTGAATCGGCAGCCCGGCTGCATAGCTAACACTGGCCTCGGGTCTGGACGGGTAAAAGGCGGTGCTCAGGCCAGTTCATGGCCCCATGGGACGTTGCCGGCAGCTTAAACCTGCTCTGCAGCCCTGGCGGCCGCAAGAACTCGCGCAGTTTTCCGCAAAAACAAAAAATGGCGGAGGCTGCCTATCTTTTTTGATAGCCTTCGCGTTTCAAAAATTACCGGGACAAGTCCATGACCGAGGGCTTCCGCTACCCCGAATTGCTCGTTGAGACCAGTTGGCTGGCCTCTCACCTGAATGATGCTGGCGTGCGCGTGCTCGACTGCACCACACACCTGCCGCCACTTCCTGATAATAGTTATTACACGGTGAAGCCCGGCAGGGAGGACTTTCTCAAGCAGCATATTCCGGGCTCGGCCTTTGTTGATATGGATCGTGATGTTGCCGAAACTTCCGCCGCGTACCATTTCATGCTTCCATCGAGCGAACAGTTTGCCCAAACGATGTCCAACTTGGGCATCAGCCGTGACACGCTAGTTGTTAGTTATTCAGCCGCCAATCACTGGTGGGCCACTCGAATGTGGTGGATGCTCAAAGTGTTCGGCCACGAGCGCGCGGCCGTGCTGAACGGCGGATTCCAAAAATGGTGCAAGGAAGGTCGACCGGTTGAAAGCGGTGGCGCGAAGCCAAGGGCCGCCGCACATTTCGAAGCACGGCCACCTCGGCTGGAAATGATCGCTACCCAGCAAGATGTCCTCAAATCGATTGGGGTAGCCGATGTTTGTATCATTAACGCATTGCGCCCGGAGCAACACGCCGGTACCGGCGGCGTATATTACGGACGCCGCGGCCACATTACGGGCAGTATCAATCTGGCTGCAGTGGCTACGGTGGACGCCAACAATGTGTACAAAGGTGCGGAGGAGCTGCGTGACATGTTTGCCGAGGTTCTGTCCAAACCTGCCGTCATTGCATACTGTGGAGGAGGCATCGCCGCAACCGCGGATGCATTCGTTTTAGCCATGCTGGGCCACGACAACGTCAGGGTCTACGATGCTTCGCTGTCCGAATGGGCCCGAAATCCGGCCTTGCCAATGGAACTGTAATGTGAGGAGACGCGCGTGCTGAAGCACTTCAAGATCGACCCCAACGACTTCAAGGGTCCGGTACTGGTGACCGGGGCGGGCGGGTGCATCGGCAGTTGGGCGTTGACCCTGCTCACAGAGGCCGGCATCCCGGTGTCTGCCATGGATCTGACCGAGGACAAACGGCGACCGAAATTATTGATGGCTGAATCCGAACTTGCTCAAGTGCAGTGGTTCACTGGCGATATTGCCGACACCCGGGCGGTCAACAATGCGCTGGAAAAGAGCGGAGCCAAAGCCATCATCCACCTGGCTGCCTTGCAGGTTCCATTCTGCAAGGCCGATCCAATAGCTGGAGCCAAAGTGAACGTGGTCGGCACCATCAACGTCTTTGAGGCAGCGAGAAAGTTTGGTATTAAGCGCGTCGCGTATGCAAGTTCAATCGCCGCGCATGGTGTTTTTGACCCGAACACGATGGCGACGCTATACGGCGCCTACAAGTTCGCAAACGAGCAAACTTCTCGCGTATACGCACAAGACTGGCAAATTTCCAGTGTCG
>DATMZQ010000265.1:0-3119 GCA_035573615.1 Burkholderiales bacterium
ATTTTCCAGAGGTGCAACTGACTCGCAGGCCGGTGAAACCTTATCTTTCGGCGACCAGGCTGACACGTTTCGACTGCAAGGCCGGCCGCCGTGCCAATGTGGAATCCACGCTCTATCGTGGCCGCATGGCAAGTGGCGACATCACCGATGTCTATCGCACGCCGGATGCCGAACTTCAATTCGAGTGGGTGAATCCGGATGCCCCGGGCGGCGAGAGCATGCGTCGCGTGTGTGCTGCATCGGCAGGCTGAGCGAGGCTATGTTGGGTGATCGCTTGCCTGTTAAATCGCCTTATAATGCCCCGCCCACGATAGTCCCGGATGCCGATGCTTGAGGCACGAAAGATTGAATGTATCCGCGGCGACCGGCGACTATTCCATGGATTGTCATTCCGATTGGAAGCGAAGCAGGCGCTGCGTATCAGTGGAGACAATGGCAGCGGCAAAACCAGCCTGCTGCGAATGGTTGCCGGCCTGTCTCCCACGCAAGACGGTGAAATATGCTGGAACCAGGCACGCATAACGCTGCTGGCCGAGGACTACCGTCGTGAGCTGCTGTTCATCGGACACGCCAATGGCTTGAAGGAAGACCTGAGCGCGTTGGAAAACCTGCAGCACGCGCTTGTGCTCGCCGGCCGGCATGTGGAATTTGGCGCATTGCGCGCCGCATTGGCGGACCAGGGTCTTGCGGCCATTGCGCAGCTTCCGGTCCGAGTATTGTCGCAAGGACAGAAACGCCGGGTCGCGCTGGCGCGCCTGATGTTCTGCGCAGACAAAACATTGTGGATACTGGACGAGCCGTTTGGTGCGCTGGACACCATTGCCGTGGCGTACATCGAAAAGCTGCTGCTAACGCACCTGCAGCGTGGCGGCATGTTGCTGTACACGACGCATCAGGAAGTGGCATTGCCTGGCGCGCAGTCGCTGTCGGTTGAACTGGGACACGCACGTTGAGCCAGAGCGCAGTAACTGCCTGCCGCGCCGTCATAGCGCGCGATCTGCTGGTTGCCGCGCGGCGCCGTAGCGATGTGCTGACGACGTTTTTCTTTTTTGTGATTGTGGTGAGCCTGTTTCCGCTTGGGATAGGGCCACAACCGGACACGCTGCGTGAAATCGCACCGGGCGTGGTATGGGTCGCCGCATTGCTGGCGGCACTGTTATCGCTGGCGAGAATGTTCGATGCAGACTACGCTGATGGCACCCTGGAGCAAGTGATGCTGGCGCCGCAGCCACCGGTCTTGATGGTATTGTCGAAGATTAGTGCGCATTGGCTGACGACCGGATTGCCATTGGTTGTGATCGCGCCGCTCCTGGGCTTGCAGTTCGATCTTCCGGGACGCGCGCGAGCCACGCTGTTGCTGTCCCTGCTGATCGCAACGCCGGCGCTGTCGTTGATCGGCGCAGTGGGCGCCGCATTGACGCTCGGCGTACGCGGCGCAGGAGGCTTGAGTGCGCTGCTGGTGCTGCCGCTGTATGTGCCGGTTCTGGTATTCGGTGCCGGCGCAGTGACCGCATCGGCCGCCGGACTAAATGAAGCGGCGCATTTGTCGCTGCTCGCCGCGATGGCGCTGGTGGCACTGGTATTTGCCCCGTGGGCAACCGCAGCGGCATTGCGAATAGCGCTGGAATAATTCAGGACATGAGCTGGTTCAGGTATTCGTCTCCTCAGAGCTTTTATCCGCTAGCGGGCAAAATGGTGCCCTGGTTCTTTACGCTCGCGGCGCTCCTCGGCCTGGCGGGGCTTTATATCGCGTTCTTCGTTGCGCCAACGGATTTCCAGCAAGGCGACGCTTACCGGATCATTTTCATCCATGTGCCCGCCGCATGGATGTCGATGTTGATCTATGCGGTGATGGCTTTCTGGGCCGGCATCGGCCTGGTATTCAATACCAGGCTGTCGTCGATGATGGCGCATGCGCTCGCCCCTACCGGAGCGCTGATGACGCTCATCGCACTATGGACCGGCTCGTTCTGGGGGCGGCCGACATGGGGTGCCTGGTGGGTTTGGGACGCGCGGTTGACTTCAGAACTGATATTGCTGTTCCTGTACCTGGGATATCTCGCGCTGGTGGCTGCCATCGATGATCCGCGACGCGCCGATAAAGCTTCGGCCGTGCTGGCGCTGGTCGGCGCCATAAATGTCCCGATCATTTATTTTTCGGTCCAATGGTGGAACACGTTGCACCAGGGCTCGACCATTAGCATGACGCGCGCGCCCAGCATGGCCAGCATCATGCTGATCGGCATGCTGGTGATGGTATTTGCGTTCTGGGCGTACTCGATTGCGGCGGCATTGATGCGGGTGCGCTGTGAAATCCTGGAGCGCGAGCACCATAGTGCCTGGGCGCGCAAATTGGAGGACATCTAAGATGCAGTGGTCAAGTGCAGGGGAATTTCTGGCGATGGGCGGCTATGGCCTCTATGTGTGGGGTGCTTATGCGGTGACTGCGGTTATCATGGTCGCTGAGGTCATTGCGCTGGCGAGGCGTGCAAGAACTCTGCGCGCAAAATCCAGTCGTAGTGCGGATGCAGGCGTGGACTGAATGGCGGGGATGAAGCCACGACACAAGCGCATGGCGCTCATTCTTGCGGGCCTGGCGATTCTCGGTCTCGCGGCTGCGTTGGTGCTGAATGCATTCCGCAGCAATCTGGTTTTCTTTTTCACGCCCACACAAGTAGCGGCACATGAGGCGCCGCAGGGCCGCAATTTCCGGATCGGTGGCCTGGTTGAAAAAGGCAGCGTAAAGCGTCAGCCTGATGGCGTTACCGTGCGTTTCATCGTTACCGACACGTCGAAGAGCGTGCCAGTTACGTTTACGGGTATCCTTCCCGACCTGTTCAAGGAAGGAAAAGGCGTGGTCGCACAAGGCAAGCTCGGCGCCGACGGCGTCTTTGCCGCTTCCGAAGTACTGGCCAAGCACGATGAAAACTATATGCCGCCCGAAGCGGCCGATGCGGTGGAGAGGGCCAACAAGGCGATGAAGGAATCGAAGAAGACTCTGGTAAAGCCGTGAATATCGTGAAAAACGTGAATATCGTGAATATCGCAACGACACGTGAATGTCGTAAGAGCCGGAGCAGTTACGGCATTTACGAATTTCACGGCATTCACGACATTCA
>DATMZQ010000266.1:0-2009 GCA_035573615.1 Burkholderiales bacterium
GAGGACGGATTTAATAACTTACTGATCAGCGGATAGCGTCTTGAATACGAGTAGCAACAAAGATCTGGTTGAACCGGCGATGACTGGCCATACCCCGATGATGCAGCAGTATTTGCGCATCAAGGCGCAGCACCCGGACAAACTGCTGTTCTACCGCATGGGCGATTTTTACGAACTTTTCTTCGACGACGCCGTGCGAGCCGCAAGGCTCATGGATATCACGCTGACACAGCGCGGCACCACGGCGGCAGGCCCGATAAAGATGGCCGGTGTGCCTTTTCATTCCGTGGAGCAGTATCTTGCCAAGCTGGTAAGCGTTGGCGAATCCATCGCAATCTGTGAACAGATCGGCGATCCGGCAACGTCCAAAGGGCCGGTGGAGCGCCAGGTCACCCGCATCGTGACGCCCGGCACGTTGACCGATGCGGCACTACTCGATGATCGCCGGGACAATATATTGGCTGCCGTGCTCGCAAATGAAAGCGCGCTCGGCCTTGCGTGGTTGTCGCTGGCAAGCGGGCGTTTTGTACTGCTGGAGACGCGTCGGCAAAATCTCGGGTCCGAGCTGGAGCGCCTGCGGCCGGCAGAAATTCTCGCGCCGGACGGCTTCGAGGATCACGCCCTGGAAGATTCAGGCGCCGTCGTCAAGCGGCTTGCTTCCTGGCAGTTTGACATTGACTCCGCACACCAAGCGCTCGCTCGCCATTTCCACACGCTGGATTTGTCCGGCTTCGGCGCCGAGACGCTGGGTCCAGCAATTGGCGCGGCAGGTGCATTGTTCGAGTACGCGCGCGGGACGCAAGCTGCGGCGATTGCGCACGTGGGCTCACTCGCGCTCGAGCGCGACTCGGAATACGTGCGCATGGACGCAGCGACCCGGCGCAACCTGGAGATTTCCGAAACGTTGCGCGGCGATGCCGTCCCGACGTTGCTTTCGACGCTGGACACTTGCATCACGGCCATGGGATCACGCTGGCTGCGCCATGCGCTTCACCATCCCCTGCGCGACCGCAAAAAGGTGTCGGCAAGGCTGCACGCGGTCGGAACGCTGGCGGACCCGGCCAACATGCAAGCTTATGTACCAATACGCAAGGCGCTCAAGCCCGTGTGTGATGTGGAGCGCATCACTGCGCGCATCGCCCTGCGCAGCGCGCGGCCGAGGGATCTGTCGGCATTGCGTGAAACGCTGGCCGCGCTGCCGTCTTTGCATGCGCTCCTGCCAGTGCTTGCCTGTCCGCGGCTGGATGCACTTGCGGACGATCTTGGTGTGCTGCCCGAGCTTGCAAGCCTGCTATCGCGCGCCCTTCTGGCGGAACCCGCCGCGATCGTGCGCGAAGGCGGTGTCATCAATGATGGTTATGATGCGCAACTCGACGAGTTACGCGGCATACAGAACAACTGCGGCGAATTTCTGCTGGAACTGGAGTCGCGCGAGCGGGCACGCACCGGCATAGCAAATCTGAAAGTCGAATACAACCGCGTGCACGGTTTCTATATCGAAGTAACCCATGCCAACGCGCAGAAGATCCCCGATGACTATCGCCGCCGGCAAACGTTGAAAAATGCCGAGCGCTACATTACGCCGGAACTCAAGAGCTTCGAGGAGAAGGCGCTGTCTGCGAACGACCGGGCCCTGGCGCGCGAAAAATACCTTTACGAAAAGTTGCTGGACGCTCTGCTGCCGAGCGTGCCGGTCCTGCAGCGCCAGGCCAGTGCGCTCGCCGAACTGGACGGCCTGGCTGCACTGGCCGAGCGCGCAGTTGCCCTGGACTATTGCGCGCCGGAATTCTGCGACGACCAGACGCTCTTCATTGAAGCCGGCAGGCATCCCGTCGTGGAAAGGCAGATCCCTGAATTCATTGCCAACGATATGTGCCTGGATACTTCGCGCCGCCTGTTGCTCATTACCGGACCGAACATGGGCGGCAAGTCTACTTACATGCGGCAGGCAGCATTGATTGTGTTGCTGGCGCACGTCGGTTCCTTTGTACCCGCGCGGCGGGCCATGA
>DATMZQ010000267.1:0-2226 GCA_035573615.1 Burkholderiales bacterium
TGGCGCGCAAGACGCATAGGTCATTCATGATCTGGCTCATTCTGGAAGCCGTGCTATCGCTCGTACTTTTCCTGCTTATCATCTGGTGGACTTTGCCGCGCAAGAATACGGATTCCGACAATAAGCCATGAGGATGAAAGCGGCCGCGAGCTTTCGGAATCAAGCTTGATCAGTGCAAGACGCGTGGTGCACTGAGGATGAACTCCGGTATTGGAGCATCGAATGCAACACCGTCTTCGGCGACCATTCGATAACTTCCGCGCATTGTGCCGATACAAGTCGAAATTGCAGCTGAGCTGGTGTACTCATACTTTTGCTGTGGTTCCAGCAGCGGCTGCTCCCCTACCACGCCTAAACCGCGCACTTCCTGAACCCGATTTTCGGCATCTTTGATGATCCAGTGCCGTGACACGAGCCGGGCAGCAACATTACCTGCATTCAATATTGTGATCGTGTAGGCAAAGACGTAGCGCTGCTCGGCCTCGTCGGACTGGCTGGCGATATGCGACGTGCTGGAGGTCACTTTAATTTCGTATTTTTTCTGCTGGGCCATCGCGGCATTTGACCTGAACGGCCGGATGGCGGCAAGGCCGAAAACGGTACAATGCGGCCTCCTCACCAGCCAGTCAGATTATGTATCGCATTGCGCCCAGCATACTATCCGCCGACTTCGCGCGATTGGGGGAAGAGGTATCGTCGGTCCTCTCGGCAGGCGCCGATATGATTCATTTCGACGTTATGGACAATCATTATGTGCCGAATCTCAGCATGGGCCCGATGGTATGCAAAGCGATTCGGCCGGTGACCAAGGCAATAATCGATGTGCATTTGATGGTTCGCCCGGTGGACCGGATTATCCCGGACTTCGCCGACGCGGGAGCCAATATCATCAGCTTCCATCCCGAAGCTTCCGATCATGTTGACCGCACAATTGCGTTGATCAAGGAGCACGGGTGCAGGGTTGGTCTTGTGCTGAATCCCGCTACGCCGCTGTCCTGTCTGGATTACACGCTAGACAAGCTGGACCTCGTTTTGATCATGTCCGTCAATCCCGGCTTTGGCGGGCAGAGTTTCATTCCCGCAGCGCTCGGTAAATTGCGTGCAGTACGGGAGCGAATCCTGCAATCCGGTCGCGACATTTGGCTCGAAATAGACGGCGGCGTCAAAATTGACAATATTGCCGAAATCGCGCGAGCCGGGGCGGATACGTTTGTTGCCGGCTCTGCCATCTTTGACAGTCAGGACTACAAGCGAACCATCGCGGCAATGCATGCCGAACTAGCGAGGCTTTGAAAGCGTAGTCCGCATGCCAGTAGCACCGATCCGTCGCGCTCGTTAGTTCTAGCCGTGCTTAACTTTCCGATTTCTGTTTCAGCGGTGGCGCTTGATCTGGACGGGACGCTGGTGGACACGTTGCCCGACTTGCACGAAGCGGCGGTCCGCATGTTATCGGACCTCGGGAAACCTGCAGTTCCGCAAGCAACGGTGAGGGCATATGTCGGCGACGGGGTCGACCGCCTGGTCAAGCGCCTGTTGACTGCAGCGTTGGACGGCGAGCCCGATGCCGGACTGTTCGAACGGGCCACAGAAAACTTCCGCAATCACTATGCAAATGTTCTGACCCATGCGTCCCGCCCTTTTCCCGGTGCGGTCACCGCTCTTGAAAAACTGCGTTCACGCGGATTCAAGCTGGCCTGTGTGACCAATAAGCCGGCGCGCTTTACCGAGCCCCTGCTCGAAGGGCTGGGGTTGAACGATTATCTCGATCTGGTGATAAGCGGCGATAGCCTGCCACGCAAGAAACCGGACCCACTCCCGCTTCAGCATGTCGCCCAGCGTTTCTCCATCGCGCCCGCGCGATTGCTGATGATTGGCGATTCTCCGGTTGATACAGGTGCAGCGCGTGCCGCAGGCTGTCCGGTGTTTTGCGTCCCCTACGGGTATCGCGGCGCCTTGACGATGCAAGCGCTCGATTGCGATGCTATAGTACCCACGCTTCTCGATTTACTGGATCTGATTGAAATTCCGCATTCATGAACTCGTTGAAACTTCAAAACCCGGGTCTGGAAATTAAGGCCGGCTGGCGCTGGTGGCGCCAGTCCGCGTCCTGGCGTCGCGACTGACGCTACATCGTTCTTCCGTTCCGTTTCGAAGTTTCAGGAGTTCATCATGACTGAGCAGGAATTTACACAGCTTGCAGCGCAAGGTTTCAACCGCATTCCGGTA
>DATMZQ010000268.1:0-3105 GCA_035573615.1 Burkholderiales bacterium
AAATTATTTCGCTGGAAGAAGAGCGCCAGCACGGACTGTCGCATGGCGCCTTCTCCTATATGGTCAAGCCGGTAACCTCCGACAGTATCGAGGCCGCGCTGGATCGCATCCGAAACTTTGCGGCCCCGCATACCAAGCGCCTGCTGGTGGTCGAGGACAACGAGGTGGAGCGCGGCAGCATCATTGAACTGCTCGGCCACGATGACATCGAGATTGAAGCAGTCGGCACCGGCGATGAGGCATTGAAGGCGTTGCTCGATCATCCCTTCGATTGCTGCGTGCTCGATCTGCGCCTGCCTGACATGACCGGCTTCGACCTGCTCGATCGCATCCAGGCCGAACCGGCGCTGGCGCAGATCCCCATCGTCGTCTTCACCGGCAAGGACCTGAACCCGGAAGAGGAGAAACAACTCAAGACGGTCGCCAAAAGCATCGTATTGAAAGATGTGCAATCGCCCGAACGGCTGTTCGACGAGACCGCATTGTTCCTGCACCGCGTGGTCAGCGAGCTTCCGGAATCCAAGCAGCGCATGCTGGAGCGCCTGCATTCCTCCAACGAGGTGCTGCGCAACCGCAAGGTGCTGGTGGTCGACGATGATGCACGCAATATTTTCGCCCTCTCCACGCTGCTGGAGAACCACGAGATCGAAGTCCTCAGCGCGACCAATGGACGGCAGGCGATTGACCTGATTCAAAACACGGAGAATCTGAGTGCCGTACTCATGGACATCATGATGCCGGAGATGGACGGCTATGAAACCATGCGCGAGATCCGGAAATCGGTGAAATTCAGGTCCCTTCCGATTCTCGCGCTGACGGCAAAGGCAATGAAGGGCGATCGCGAGAAATGTTTGGAGGCGGGCGCCTCCGACTATATCGCCAAGCCGGTGAATACCGAGCAGTTGATGTCCATGCTGCGGATCTGGCTCTACCGGTGAACGCCCCCGTGCTCCGCCTGCCACCCGTCAACATCCTGCTTGTCGATGACAAGACGGAGAACCTGCTCGCACTGGAGAGCATCCTCGAAGCGCCGGGCTATTCGCTGGTGCGCGCGTTGAGCGGACAGGATGCGCTGCTGGCGCTGCTTGCGCAGGATTACGCGGTCATCGTGCTGGATGTGCAGATGCCGGGCATGAGCGGCATCGAATTGGCCCAGATCATTCGCAGCCGGAAAAAAACGCAGCACATCCCGATCCTGTTCCTCACCGCGCACGGCGACGAAAGTGCCATTGCCGGTTACCAGGCCGGGGGAGTGGATTTTCTGACCAAGCCCATTCAGCCCGCCATCCTGCGTTCCAAGGTCGCAGTATTCGCGGACCTGTTTCGCAAAAACAATGCGCTGAAGGCGGAAGTGGAAGAGCGTCGCCAGGCAGAGCAACGCATCGGGCAATTGAACAAGGAACTATCCGAACGCATCGAGGAACTGGCGGCGGCCAATTCGGAACTGGAATCCTTCAGTTACACCGTAAGCCATGACTTGCGCGCACCCCTGCGGCAGGTGTCCGGTTTCATCGCGCTGCTGCAGGAGAGCCTGGCGGAGCGACAGAACGAGCAGGACGCGGAATATATTGCTTTGGTCCAGCATGCCGTCAGCCGCATGGGACAGTTGATAGACGACCTGTTGCGCTTCTCGCGCTTTGGCCGCACCGAATTGAACCGCACCAGTGTCAATCTCACGCCATTGGTCGAGCAAGTGCGCGAAACACTGGCACCGGCACTGGCCGGCCGCGATGTGCGCTGGAAGATCGGGCTGTTGCCGGAAGTCGAGGGCGATCCCGCGATGCTGCGCCAGGTGTTCGCAAACCTGATCGACAACGCGCTCAAGTTCACGCGCAACAAAGCATTCGCCGAGATCGAAATCGGCGCCGCCAAGGAGGTGGACGAATATATTTTTTACGTGCGCGACAACGGCGTCGGCTTTGATAAGCGTCATGCAAAAAAACTGTTCGGCGTGTTCGAACGCCTGCACTCTGGCGGCGAGTTCGAAGGCACAGGCATCGGCCTTGCGAGCGTTCGCCGGATCATCCAGCGCCACAATGGCCGCAGTTGGGCCGAAAGCGTGCCCGGTGAAGGCACGGTCATTTATTTTTCCCTCCCTCTATCATCTGCCACTCCCACTTATGAACGCCTCCATTGATATTCTGTTGGTCGAAGACGATCCCGGTGATGTGCACCTTGCACTCGCCGTGTTTCGTGCGCTGCGGATCGAAGACCGGTGCGTCGTCGTCAACGATGGCGAAGAAGCGCTGGACTATCTTCATGCCCGGGGCCTGTTTGTCCAGCGTCCGCCAGGGATGCCACGCCTGATTTTGCTGGATCTCAAGATGCGGCGGATGAACGGCTTTGAACTGCTGCAGCAAATCAAGAACGACGATAAATTGAAAGTCATTCCGGTCGTGGCCTTGACCTCCTCGCGCGAGGAGCGTGACGTCGAACGCGCTTACGATCTGAGTGTCAATGGATACGTGGTCAAAAGCATCAATTTCACCGACTATCGCGCGACGCTGCAGGCGCTCGCCAAATACTGGAACAATGTAAACGAGCGCCCGCCTGGATTCGTGGACCGCGGCTTCGCCGCTCGTGCGCGGGCCGATCTTGGCGAATGGTTCCGGTCGCTGTGCCCGATGCCAGCGGGCAACCGTTGATCCGGAGTGCGAAGCATGGCAAAGCTAGCCAGAATTCTGCTCGTCGATGACACGCCAGCCGAATGGCTGCTGGCGTTGTCCGGCATCGCCGAGCACGACGGTAAAAATGAAACCAGCGTGGTGCGGAACAAGGACGAAGCGTTGGACTTTCTTCGTGCGCGCGGCGCCTTCCGACGGCGGGCGTCGGGATTGCCTGCCGTGGTAGTCGTGGGACCGAATGTGAGCAGGCCCAGCGCTTTGGCGTTGCTCAAGGAAATCCGCGCTGACGTGAAGTTGCGCCGCGTGCCGGTCGTCATCGTCGCAACTGCGCCGGATGCCGAGATGGTCAGCAGGGCCTACGAACAAGGCGTGAACAGTCTGGTTCTCAATCACGAAGACCAAGATATTCGCGCGGAACGTTACGTCGAGCTGGCGCGCTTCTGGGCCTGGGCAAATGAGCCGCCGCCCGGTTGTCTGTCGC
>DATMZQ010000269.1:0-2517 GCA_035573615.1 Burkholderiales bacterium
TGGTGAGAACTGCTTTGAGGTTTACCTGCTGTTGTTATTTGTAGTCTCCTGCCTTGCTCTATCGAAGCAGCCGTTGCCCACCCAAAACATTATCCGACTGCCGCCTTCGCAAGAGCTTGCTGCAATCGGTCCAGCCGCGATTCCATTCTGCCCAATCAGTCGATTCCGGTGCATGAGGATTAAATGACCGGTATTGGCCTTGCTGGTTTGCGACCCAGCCTTTGCGATAAATACCCAGCAGAGCCGGGTCGCTGACTTTTACATCGTCGCTACTGAGCAATACCCGAATGGCCTCGAGGAAGTTTTTGTGCACGAGCGCTTTCGCCTGGCGTCTTTCCTCCACCGCGGGAGCTCCTTATGACGATCGTTCCTTCGACTTCGCCCGCCAACACAAAATCCCGCGTGAGCTGATCCGATTGGAGGCTCAGCCAAACAACGGCTGGAAATAAAAAGGGCGGAACTGATGTCCGCCCTTGTTCGCGAGTTGCCTCACCCGCTGTGCTTACGAATTGCTGGCGACTTCGATATTGTTTTCGACCGATTTGACGCCCTTGATGGACTTGGCATCCTCTACCGCACGATTTGCTTCTTCCTGGCTCTTCGCTTTTCCGGTCAGCGTTACGACACCCTCGTAGGTGTTGACATGAATGGCGGTGCCACTGACTTGCTTGTCGGCAACCAATTTGGATTTGACTTCAGTCGTAATCCACGAGTCGCTGGCAATAGCACCAGTGTCACTCACGCCTCGATGATGTTCACTTGCACATCCTGCAGCACCGAGCAACAGGATTGAAACCGCAACTCCAGCAGCCACATTCGACCACGTCTTCATGCTCGTTCTCCTTGGAAAAAAGTAGGCAACGCACTTGCCTCATTCGACCGCCGTGAAATCAGCACAAAGTTGTTTCCCCAACTTCCAGGCCTGGTCGGTGGACGTACTTATGCAAAGGCTGTGCCCTGCACGCTGCGCAGACAAGAATGCTGACCGTTCAATGCCTTGTGATTAACAGCAAGCGTCGACTCTTTAGGACGGCTGCATTTTTTACATGGTGGTTGGGTCATTACTTCCAAGGCGCAAGCCAGTATTTGCGCGATGCCAGTCAAATAATAGCCGCCCAAACCTAGTCTTCTCGGGCCATGTCCGACTGCACGATGCGTAGGCGGAGTTTGAGATCGTGGAGTCCCCCTTAGGGTACTTCCATGTGTACCCTGTTTGCCGCACCGGGCACCCGGTGCGGCTTTTTCTTTGCGCGGTACTCAGACCCACCCCGGAATGTAGCTGCGCGACGTTTGCGTGGCTTTTGCAATTTCCTCCAAAGGAAATTTCGGCTTGCGGTCAGCAGTGAGCAATCCGTTCGTTTCCTGGAAAGTGTCGGCAAACTGTGTATAGCAAAATCCGCTGAACAACGGCGTGTCCGCCAGCACATTCATCAAGTCAACATAATGCCGGGCAAACTCGTCCCTCGTTTCCGCAAACGAATAGCCCCACGGCTTATGCACGCCCTGCTGCGGACCGTCGACGTAGGACATGCCGCCAAATTCGGTCAGCATGATTGGTTGCCCCCGATGAGGATAGCCATCCAGCGTGAGGATTCTGCCGCCCGGGCGACGGCGATCGAATAGATGCTGTGTATCGGCTTCGGGACCGTAGCGCTGTCGTATGCGCTCGGCACTGGCATCATAATCATGGATGCCGATGATATCGGTGGCACTGCTTTCCCATCCATCATTACCGATGACCGGGCGCGTTGGATCGAGCGTCTTCGTCAGATGATAGAGCGCTTCGACCGCATGGCGGTGCGCACTGATCGAGGGTAAGTCCGGCACGCCCCACGATTCATTGAACGGAACCCACACGATTACGCAAGGATGGCTATAGTCGCGGGCAATCACCTCCGACCATTCGCGCACGAGGCGCTTGATCGCCGTGCGCGTGAATCGATATGCGGAAGGCATTTCTGCCCATACCAGAAGGCCGAGTTTATCCGCCCAGTAAAGGTAACGCGGACTCTCTATCTTCTGGTGCTTGCGCACGCCGTTGAAGCCCATGGCCTTGGCCAGAACGACATCGCGCCTCAGCGCTTCATCGTTGGGAGCTGCGAGCAACGTATCCGGCCAATACCCCTGGTCGAGTACCATGCGGAGCAGATACGGCCGCCCGTTCAGCAGAAAGCGGTCACGCGAAATGCTGACATCGCGCAGGGCGGTGTAGGAACGCAACGTGTCGATCACCACACCAGCGCTCTTCAGGCGGATTTCTGCATCGAGCAAGGTCGGCCGCTCCGGACTCCATAACAGTTCGTTGCGGAAATCGTCAATCCCGGGGTCGGCAAGAAACACCCTGCGGTTCACTTCCTGGTCGATGACCTGGTAGGAATCGCGCGCCAGGATGCGATTGCCGTGGCGCACCGTCACGTCGACTTGCAAATCCTCGGTTTGCCTTCCTTTGATGCGAGCCTCGAAGCTTATGGCAAAGCCGTCGAAGCGAGGCGTCCAGCGTATTTTCGAAATATAGGT
>DATMZQ010000270.1:0-6520 GCA_035573615.1 Burkholderiales bacterium
TGAGTTGACAATCGTCGCCCCACTTTCGCCGGGCAAGCCAAGATTAGCTGCCGTGGAGCACGGGCAGAAACCTGCCCGGTCAGCTCCTGTCGCGACATTGCCCAAAGCGGAACCCTTACGTGACCCGATTGACGGCATACCATCGCAAGCCGAGATCGTGCCAAAGCCGGTCCAGCAGATTAGATCCGAAAAGCCGGTCAAGGATATTAATACGCCCGGACCCACGGCCGCTGCTACTCCACCCGCGGCAATAGACAAGCAGATGCGCGAAGTGGCTCCTTCTGAAGGCGCCGAAATTTCTTTCCGAAAAGGGGTCGCGCAGATTCAGGAAGGTCGCGCGAACAAAGCTGAACTGGAATTCCGGGATGCATTAAAACAAGATCCATCGCACGCGGGAGCTCTGCAAGCCTTGCTGAATCTATTGCTGGCCAGCGGGCGCAACAACGATGCGGAACAGCTATTGCGCACTGCGCTGGAAAGCGATTCGCATCAGCCGCGCCTTGGGATGATCCTGGCGCGTCTCGAAGTGGAGCGTGGAGAAGTGCCTGGCGCAATCAACACGCTGGTCGGCGTGCTGCCTTATGTGCAATCGGATTCTGAGTTCTATGCTTTCCTCGCAGCGCTGCTGCAACGCGAGGGCCGGCACAAGGAGGCCGTAGAATATTATCGTGCCGCATTACGTACTGTCCCCGGCAACGGCGTTTGGACGATGGGGCTTGGCATATCCTTGCGGGCCTCAAACCAGGGGGCAGAGGCGCGCGAAGCGTTTACGCGCGCCGCTGATTCCGGACAATTGTCGCCCGAATTGCAGCAGTTCGTGGAACGTCAGCTGCGAGAGCTTTCCCTGCAGAAGAAAAAATAAGTTCAAGTTTCGCCTGGCGCTGGCGTCCTCGCTGCGACCCATCCTGTTACCTCGCGCGCACCGCTTCGCTTCAGTGTCCGCGCCAGCTCATTGAGCGTGGCTCCGGTGGTCAAAACATCATCCACTACTGCAACCGATTTTCCTTCGAGATTTTCATGGCAAGTAAACGCATTTCGGACGTTTGATGCGCGTTCTTTCCACGGCAGCGCCGTCTGCGGAGTTCCGTCGCCGTTACGGCGGCATATATCCACGGCGATGTGCAGCCCGAATTCCGCGGCGATGTATCGCGCGATTTCCATGGCCTGGTTAAATCCGCGGGCCGCCAACCGGGTATGACTCAATGGCATCGGAATCAGCAAATCGGGGTAGGGCTCTTCATCGAGGACATTGGCCATGGCAGCCGCAAGCGGTTTTGCGCAGGCTAGCTCACCGCGGTACTTCAATCCCTGGATCAGCACAGAAACGGGAAAACCGTAAGTGAAGGGAGCAACGACCCGATCGAAGAAGGGTCGCGCGCTGATGCAGCGCCCACATAACTCGGCAGTGGAGTTGCCGATCGCACAAACCGGACACTGCGCATGCGGCAACTGAGGCAGACTGGCTTGGCAGCCAACACATAAGCCATCATGATTGGCTTGTCCGCCGCACAGCGGACAAGCCGGAGCGATGATCCATCGGACAACCGGCAGGCAATAATCCAGTATTTGATTAAGTGGGTTTGACACTGGTGCAGCCTTCCCGGACCATTCTCCATCCCAAGTAGAACACTAAAAAATCATGCCTCAGGCCGAGCAGACATTCATTACCGACAGCTTCCACCAATCCGCTTTAGCCTGGGACCCGCCACGCGTTGAAACGCTGTTGTCTACTCCGTTCGCAGATCTGATCTATCAAGCGCAGCACGTCCATAGGGAGCATTTTGCGGCTAACGAAGTACAACTTTCTACCTTGCTTTCCATCAAAACCGGGGGTTGTCCGGAAGATTGCCATTATTGTCCGCAGGCCGCGCGCTATGGCACGGGGGTTGAGTCACAGGAGCTGATGTCGGTAGAAGCAGTAGTCGAGGCCGCGCGCAGCGCAAAACATAACGGGGCTTCCCGATTCTGTGTGGGTGCAGCTTGGCGGGGTCCGAAGCAACGCGATTTGGAAAAAGTCGCGGAGATGGTGCGCGAGATCAAGGCGCTAGGCCTGGAGACTTGTGCAACGCTTGGCATGCTGAAGGAGGGGCAAGCGCAGCAGCTCAAGCAAGCCGGGCTGGACTACTACAACCACAACATTGATACGGATCCAGCCTTTTACCGTGACATCGTGACTACCCGCCAGCAGGGCGATCGCCTGGACACCGTGCGCAAAGTGCGCGCAGCCGGTATTCACGTGTGTTGCGGGGGAATTGTTGGCATGGGAGAAACGCGGGCCAACCGCGCCGCACTCATTGCCGAACTGGCAAATTTGGATCCATACCCGGAAAGCGTGCCTATTAACAACCTGGTACAGGTCAAGGGAACACCTTTGCATGGAACACCGCTACTCGATCGGTTCGAATTTGTGAGGACCATTGCCGCAGCACGCATTACCATGCCGCGTGCGATGGTAAGGTTGTCTGCCGGGCGTGAAGACATGTCGGAAGAGATGCAGGCATTGTGCTTTCTGGCTGGTGCCAACTCCATTTTCTATGGCGAAAAGCTGCTTACCACGTCCAATCCGCTGGCCGATGGCGATCGAAAGCTGTTTTCCAAGCTTGGCATCAGCCCCATGGCCTCAGCCCCGGGCACAACGGGCTAGGTTGGTTCGCTCGCTATGCGCGGATGCCTGTCCGCTGCGCATAAGCTCTCGGCAAGGTGCGTTACATAACCCAAAGAATGCAAGCGACGAGCTGCCATTTTATGATTGATTGGAGCATGCTCGACAAACGCCAGGTACGCAGATCGTTCGAACACGCAGCATCGACTTACGACCACGCTGCGGTCCTGCAACGCGAGGTCGCGACGCGTGCGCTGGAGCGGCTGGAATTGGTCAGAATCAATCCTTCCGTTATCGTGGATGCCGGTTGTGGTACTGGCTTCGCTTTGCCGTCCTTGCACCAGCGCTACCCCCGAGCGACACTGGTTGCGTTGGATATTGCTTTTGCCATGCTGCAAAAGTCGCGCGCGCGCATTCCAGGATGGAAAAGATGGAGCGGATTGAGCAAGGCGGTTTTTGTTTGCGGCGACAATGAAACGCTGCCTCTGCAGGCCGCCTGTGCGGAAATGCTATGGTCCAACCTTTCCTTCCATTGGGCCAATGACCTGGCGGCGCTGTTTGCGGAATGCCGGCGCATACTGACACCCGGCGGCCTGCTGATGTTCACGACCTTCGGTCCAGATACCCTGAAGGAATTGCGCAGAGCATGGGCGGTGGATAGCAATACCCACGTCAACCGCTTCATCGACATGCACGACATCGGCGACATGATGGTCGCCGCTGGATTTTCCGATCCAGTCATGGACATGGAATATCTGACCCTCACATATAACGACATACGCGCCCTTATGCGCGAGCTGAAGGCCGTTGGTGCGCATAACGTCGCTATCGGCCGTAGCCGCGGATTGACCGGAAAACACAGCTTTCAGCACATTGAGATGCGCTATGAATCTTTGCGGCAAAGCGGGCGTTTACCGGCCACTTTTGAAGTCATCTACGGCCATGCCTGGAAACCAGCACCGCGCCTGACTCCCGAGGGCAGACAAATCATCGATATCAAGGCAAGCTGAAAGGCAGTGGGAGTTTGGTACTGAAGCTGGCTGCTTTCTTGCCATGGAACCGGCGCTTGTGCGACAATCGCCCGCGCTTAAAAGGGGCGGAGTTGTGTCTTTGCGACTGGCAGAGGCACGCAAAAACAGGATTCGGCATGAACTGCGAATGAACGCAACAACGGTGGAGATTCCGGCGGGGTTCATCTTCGTCTCACGGCGCAACGATTCCCTCTCTCGTCGTTCAGCAGTTTCCCCGCGGTTTGCATTAATCCTTCGCGATTTCCCTTGGCTTCGCATTGCATCAATAAAAGAGCAACGTGCGAAGCGCGGTCGCGGGTTGTTGCTGGCAAAGAATTTGGAGTTCTGCGTCACCGGAGTTGGCGGGGCAGCGCGCCAAAATCGCGTGTGACTCAGAACACCGGAGAATCCGTTAATACAGGTATTCGTTTGGGGGAAGCATGATCAAGACGTTATGCGCCAAAATTGGCATCTGCGGGTTGACGATGCTGATACCGGGTTTGGCTTGGGCAGAGGACAAGGCCAAGTGGAATCTGCAAGAGCCGCACACTGCGGTCGCGCGGGAAATGTACGATCTTCACACGATCGTGCTGGTCATTTGTCTAATCATCTTCGTTGGCGTGTTCGGCGCAATGTTTTATTCGGTGATCAAGCACCGAAAGTCCGCGGGCCACCGGGCGGCCCATTTCCATGAGAACACCACCGTCGAAATTCTATGGACCATCATCCCGTTTTTTATCCTGATCGGCATGGCATGGCCGGCGACCAAAAGCGTGCTGGCGATGCGCGATACGTCGTCGCCTGACATGACGATCAAGATAACCGGCTACCAGTGGAAATGGGGCTACGAGTATCTAAAGGGAGAGGGCGATCTTTCCGGCATTGCTGACGGCGTCCAGTTCTATAGCGTGCTGGCAACGCCCCACGACCAGATCTATGGCAATGCGCCAAAAGGCGAACATTATTTGCTCGAGGTCGACAATCCACTCGTGGTGCCGGCCGGCAAGAAGATACGCCTTTTGATTACGGCCAACGATGTGCTGCACGCCTGGTATATGCCTGCCTTCGGCGTAAAACAGGATGCCGTGCCTGGATTCATTCGCGATGCCTGGTTCAAGGTCGACCAGCCAGGCACATACCGTGGGCAGTGTGCGGAGTTGTGCGGCAAGGAGCATGGCTTCATGCCGATTGTCGTTGAGGCCCTTGAGCCTGCGAAATTTGCCGAATGGGCCGGTAGCCATAAAACGGCCGCAGCGCCTGCGGCCACGGCGGTAGCCGCCGCAGCTGGCCCGGAAAAAACTGTGGCAGGCAAGGCAACGGGAGACGGCAAGGGTACTTATGAAAAGGTCTGTTCGGTCTGTCACGCTGCTGGCGTGGCGGGCGCCCCAAAATTCGGGGATAAGAGCGCGTGGGCACCGCGCATTGCCACCGGTGCCGATGCTCTGCACAACAGTGCGCTCAAGGGTAAGAACGCGATGCCGCCCAAGGGAGGCATGACTACATTAGCGGATGCCGACGTAGTAGCAGCAGTCGACTACATGGTCAAAGCCGCTAAGTAGCCGCCGCGCCATCGAACAGGATCAATGTTAAGAAATTCGCCAGGCATCCAGGAGAACCAAGCATGAGCGCAGTCATCGGCCACGATCACGGACATGCCCATGGGCATGATTATCATTCAGGCGGCATCTTGCGTTGGGTCAAGACCACGAACCACAAGGATATCGGAACGATGTACCTGTGGTTCAGTTTCATCATGTTCTTGACCGGCGGCGTCATGGCAATGGTCATCCGCGCAGAATTGTTCATGCCGGGCATGCAAGTAGTGAATCCGGAAGTGTTCAATCAGATGACCACGCTGCATGGGCTGATCATGGTGTTCGGAGCGATCATGCCCGCCTTCGTCGGGTTTGCGAACTGGCTTATACCCATGCAGATTGGTGCACCCGACATGGCGTTCCCGCGTCTCAACAACTGGAGCTTTTGGTTGCTTCCGCCGGCGGCACTTCTGCTTATCATCTCGCTGTTTGTTCCTGGCGGTGCACCCGGCGTCGGTTGGACTCTTTATGCCCCGCTATCAGTCCAGCAGGGGATGGGCATGGATCTGACGATCTTCGCCGTCCATATCCTCGGCATGTCGTCGATCATGGGTTCGATCAATATCATTACCACCGTCCTGAACTTGCGCGCGCCGGGAATGACGTTGATGAAGATGCCGCTTTTCGTGTGGACGTGGCTGATCACGGCCTACCTGCTGATTGCTGTAATGCCGGTACTTGCTGGTGCGGTGACGATGACGCTTACCGACCGGCATTTCGGAACCCATTTCTTTAATGCGGCGGGCGGTGGAGATCCGGTTCTGTTCCAGCATATCTTCTGGTTTTTCGGCCATCCCGAGGTTTACATCATCGCTATCCCGGCCTTTGGGGTCGTCTCGCAAGTGATTCCGGCATTTTCGCGCAAGCCTCTGTTCGGCTATACCTCCATGGTGTACGCCGTGGCATCCATTGCGATACTTTCTTTCCTGGTCTGGGCACATCACATGTACACCACGGGCCTTCCGGTGACCGGTCAGCTTTATTACATGTACGCGACCATGCTGATTGCGGTGCCGACCGGAGTGAAAGTGTTCAACTGGGTGGCCACGATGTGGAAAGGCTCGCTTAGCTTTGAAACCCCAATGCTGTTCTCGATTGGATTTTTGTTCCTGTTCACGCTTGGCGGGTTCAGCGGACTGGTTCTGTCCATCGTGCCGGTCGATATCCAGCTGCACGATACCTATTACGTTGTCGCTCATTTCCACTACGTTATGGTGGCGGGAGCCCTGTTTTCAGCTTTTGCCGGCATTTACTTCTGGTTACCGAAATGGACCGGCCATATGTACGACGAAACGCTGGGCAAATGGCATTTC
>DATMZQ010000271.1:0-13497 GCA_035573615.1 Burkholderiales bacterium
TTTGGGCACGCCTATCGCGAGACTCGGCCGACTCGCAGTGGCACCGGACGGCGCAGTGTGGTTTGCTGAAAGCACCACGTACGGCTTCACGCGGTTAAAGGACGGCGTACTAACCCGCAATGTACCAAAATCGGTGCGCGGCGGTCCGTATGGCGTAGCGGTCGATTCGAAAGGCGACGTGTGGGGCACCCTGCAAAGCGGCAACCAATTGGTGAAAATCTCTCAAGGCAAAGACATTGCCGAATACGAACTTCCAACGCCCGGAAGTTCGCCCAGTGACGTCGCGGCAGACAGTGCCGGAAACGTCTGGCTACTCGAATTCCGTAGCAACAAGATTGCAAAATTCAGCAACGGAAAATTTTCGGAGTTCGTTGTACCCGGTGAATGGTCCGGCCTGTCTGGAATCGCCACCGCAACGGATGGGTCGGTCTGGTTTGGCTTGCTGCGCAATCATGCCATCGGCCGCCTTCGCAATGGCGAATTCAAGATTTTTGAGCTACCTCGCAAAGACGCTCGTCCCTACACGCTGGCAATTGATAAGGATTCGAACGTCTGGTACGCGGACATCAGCGGTTATGTCGGGATGCTAAAAGCGGATGCGGCAACTCGATAGCAGAGGAATTTGGCGCGTGGCTCGTACACGCCGGACCTTGCCTGGGCTGAATATCCGTTAAGTCAGCGTACTGAGCGTACGCCAGGCTCCGAAAGAGAGAATCGTTCCGACAATAACAATCAACAGCGAAGTTCCCACCTGCAGCCTCATGGCCCATGGACCCGCGAGCCAGTCGAGAATCCTTTGACCGACTTTAGCGGCGACCACGCCAACGACTACCAACGTACCGGCAAATCCGATACTGAACACCACCACGGTACCTAGCCCGAGCATGACTTTGCCTTGGGCAAGCGCATTCAACAAGATCGCAAGCGCGGCCGGGTCCGGCAGTAAGCCTCCGGCAACTCCAAGCCCAATAAGTATCCAGAGCCCGGGCCGGTTGGTTGTTGCGAGCTTCATATCATGCGTGTGCTTGAATCCCCAGCCATGGCTGTGATATCCCGCTTCTTCATCGTGCTGGTGATCTCCACTATGTGTATGTGTGTGGGCCGCACCGCGATGGGAATGTTGACCGTGGTGATGTGAGTGACTGAATTGATGCTCCTGGCTGTGCGTATGTGGCCGAAACTGCATTGGCGCATGATTGATACCCGCAGGATGCGGCTGGAGTTGCTCGGTTGCACTATCTGTATGCAACAACCCGGAAGAAGTTGTGCGCGGGACGCCTTGTAACAGCATGATCAGGTCTCTCTGTGTCCACAGTGTCCATAGACCAATAATTACGACCAACAAGCCCGTAGCGAGCGCCAGCCATGCCTCGATCCGTTGCGGCACCATTCCCGGCATGCCGATCGATGCGAGGATGCCGACCAGCACGATGCCACTCGTGTGTGAAAGAGTAACGAAGATTCCGAGGATGACGGCGTCGACCGGTTTACCGCGGGCGCCAACAATATATGCCGCCGCGATAGTCTTGCCATGTCCCGGAGTAGCGGCGTGGACGGCACCGATCCAAAACGCAGAAGCGAGGTATATCAGTGCATCGGTCATCGGAGATAATCGGAGAGGCTCGTTATTGTGAGGGGCGGGCGCAGAATAGGTGCCGTGTCGGGTGCTGTCAAGCAGGCGGGCGGCCCCAGCCCAGTGCGAGCTACACAGAGCTTCGCTTCAGCAGCAGCTGATCGGATTGGATGCGATTATCAATCGCGCGATTTCATTATGTCCATGTTGAATGTGCCGACGAGACAGAAGTGGTCGGAAAGCTGGGCACAAGGTCCGCGCACGGTCAAGACAGGTACGATCCTTCAGATCGCCAGATATTTTTTCACAATTTTGGGTTCGAGTTCGATGCCCATGCCCGGCCGCTCCGACAGCGTAATGTTGCCATTCTTGTCCACCAACAGCGGTTCTTTTACCAACTCGTTCATCAATGCATGCGCGGGGAACACAGTCTCCGCCATTGAGCCATTGCGAACCGCGCCGAGCAGGTGCACTGCCGCTGCAACCGCTACTGCGGAACCGTGGATGTGAGGCGCGATCGGTAGATTTGCCGCCTGCGCCATGTGAGCAATCTTCAGCGTTTCCGTAAGGCCGCCGGCCCAGGCAACATCGGGCTGCACAAAGTGGACTGCACGCGCTTTGATGTAATCATTGAAATCTACAATACCGTAGCTGCATGTTTCGTATCCGGCCAGCGCTATGTCAACTTTCGCTGCGACTTCCACGCTGCCAGCAACATCATCCGGCGACACTGGCTCTTCGTACCAATAGATGTCGTAACCTTGCATGGCGCGGCCCATCCTTACTGCGGTCGGTACATCCCAGGCTGCATTAGCGTCAACCATCAGTTTGATGTCCGGACCAATGGCTTCACGCACTGCTGCCACGCGCGCAATATCATCGGCAAGCGCGACCAGGCATTCGCTGGCATTGTCCATCGCACGCAACGGTGAAAGTTCGATGCCCGGATTGCGTCCGACCTTCATCTTCACGGCGCGAAAACCATGCTTGACGTAAGTTTCCATCTCCAGAGCCAGCTCTTTGATGCCCTTGCCGACTGAATAGAAGCCGCCTGTAGCATATGCGGGTACGGTTTGGCGGTAACCACCCAACAATCGCCAAAGCGGCATGCCGGCCATTTTGCCTCGCAGGTCCCACAAGGCGATATCGATGCCGCTGATTGCGGCAATCACTATTCCGCCACGCGCATGCTTGTACGCACGACGGTGCATTACCTCCCACAGATATTCGATATTGCGCGGGTCTTGTCCGATCAGATAATCACGCAATTCATTTTCGATGACTTGCGACGTGGATTGCATCGGTCCGCCAAAATGTGCAGCCTCTCCCAAACCAACAAGCCCCTGATCGGTCTCCACCTCGACAAGCAGGGCTGGTTTTGTCGCCATCGTATAGTTTGCGTCATAGACTGGTTTTGGAAGTTTGACTTCTACCGGGATGGTGCGGACATCGGTGATACGCATAAAATCAAATCCTTTGGCAAAATTTTTACGCGAGAAGATTTTCTCTGTAATCCGTTGCTGAAAAATTAAGCAGCACTAACGAGCGCATCAGTTCTAATACTGACATACGGCAAATGTTTCACGCCATCCACAAGGTTATCCACAGAATCTGTGGATATAAATTCCAGGAAATCTTTTCCTGTAATTCGGGCGTTATTTCCTTCCTGCGACAAAAATGTCGTGATCGGGCGACATTCGCAATTGATCCGGACAAATTTCGCGTTCGCGAGATTGCTTCAGTCTGGAGGCCGTGCAGACACATCATGGTTGGTTTTGCCCGTTAGCGTTATTTGCACCAGCCATTCGTCGTCGTGCCTGCGATAGATCTGCACGGCGTCTTCACGCCAACACGACTTTCTGGCGTCCCATGCGCCTGCGCGCAATTTTCTAAACTTCTTTCCACTAAATGCCCAGCGAAGCAACGCGACGAAGTGCCCGCTAACTCCGGTTAAGCAATACGCGAATACCTGGCCGAACATCGTTCAGACCATTACGCTAGCGCGCTTACCGAGCCAACGGACAATCAGATGCCAAAGTTCGCCGCCAATTTACATTACTTGTTTACCGAGCTGCCTTTTCTCCAGCGTTTTGAAGCCGCGGCGAACGCCGGATTTGAAGCAGTTGAGTTTCAGGTTCCGTATGACTATCCGGAAACTGAATTATCGGCACGCTTGAAGGGCAACAAACTGCAAATGGTGTTGTTTGATGCGCCGATGGGAGATTGGGCGCGGGGAGACCGTGGTCTGGCTGCAGTAGCCGGCAGGGAAAGCGAGTTCCGTGCGTCCTTGGCACGCGTAATTGAATATGGCAATGCGCTGAACTGCGATACCGTACATTTGATGGCTGGTGTAATCGGTGCCAGTGAAGACTTGCACAACGCAGAACACACCTATATTGCAAATCTAAGGCACGCCGCTCCATTATTGAAGGAGCATGGCATTACGGCCGTCATTGAACCCATTAACAAGAAAATGGGAATCAGCAAGGATGCGCCCAGCTATACGACGCATGGCATGCATGGCTATTTTCTGAACCACACCGAGCAGGCGCGGCGCATTATCCAGGCAGTTGGCAGCCCGAACCTGCTGCTGCATCTCGACTGTTATCACATGCAGATGCTGGAGGGCCATCTATCGGAAACTTTTCGAGACAACATTGCCCTGTTGCGGCATGTTCAGGTAGCCGGCGTCCCGGGCCGCCATGAACCGACGGTTGGTGAGATTAACTATCCTTATCTGTTTAATTTACTGGACGAACTGAGCTATCGCGGCTGGATCGGGTGCGAATATCGGCCAAAGGGCGATACCTGGTCCGGCCTTTCCTGGGCATCCGCTTATGGCATACGGGCTGACCGGTCAGATAACCATAAGGGACGAGCCGGGTAGGCAAAAAAAGAGGGGCGCTTTTCGCGCCCCTCGAACCACGTAATTCAATTTGAGGAGAGAGTTACGTGGGGGAGGACCGTTACCCACCGCCCCTCAGGGCAGGTAGGGAAATGTGCTTGCATCCTGGTTAGAGAGATCCGGCAACTGCTCTTCGCTGACTTTCTGCGCCGTCGCGCTCGAGACGGCAGGCGGCGGACCGTCGAATTCATACAAGCGCAGCAACGAATCGAATAGCGATTTCATGTTTGGCTCCGTCAAAGGCATAAGCGACGAAACCACTGTAACCTTATGCCTAGAATCCTACTAGCTGTCAAAAATGAATAGGATTTATGCAATTTTAGTGATAAGTTTGCGGCATGGATCGATTATATCAAATGCGCTTGTTCGTTCGCATTGTAGAAACCGGCAGTTTTTCAGCCGTGGCGCGCGAACTCGGAACGATTCAACCCACCGTCAGCAAACAACTTACTGCTTTGGAAGAGCATTTAGGCGTTCGTCTGCTAAATCGGACGACGCGGCAACTCAGTACGACGGAAGCTGGCCGCAAGTACTACGACCGATGCCGGCACATCCTGGACGAAATCATCGATCTGGAAGGCAGCCTGACCGAGCTCCAGAACAGCCCAACCGGCTTGCTTCGCATTAACGCACCCGTCGCTTTTGGCCAGCTTTACATGTTGCCTCTCGTATTCCGGTTCCGACGGCTGTTTCCGGGACTCGCGATTGATCTGACGTTAAACGATCGTTACGTCGATCTGGTTCAGGAAGGCATTGATGTGGCCATTCGCTTCGGCGAGTTATCAGATTCTCAAGTGGTCGCAAGAAGTGTCGGAAGAGTGACGCGAGTTTGCCTGGCTAGCCCGGCATACCTGCGGGCCAGGGGAGTTCCCAAAACGCCCAACGACTTGCTGTCGCACAACTGCATTACCTATAACTACTTATTTACTAACGAGTGGCAATTTGGCGGACCGGAAGGTCCGACGACTCTGCGTGTGGCCGGGGACTTCCGGGCGAATAGCGCCTTGACCATCCGCACAGCGGCACTGGAAGGAATCGGTATCGCAAACATGCCCAGCGTGTTCGTGCAAAACGATCTGGATAATGGGAGCCTGATCCGGGTGCTCGCCGACTTCGCGGCGCCACCAGTTGAAATTCACGCGCTCTATCCCTCTGCGCGCTTTTTATCCAGCAAGGTCAGGCTGTTTTTGGATTTCGTACGCGATGAATTCCTTCAGATAGCGTCACTCCAGGTTGCTGCGATAAAACCCAAACGAATCCCGCGCATCCGCGCGAAAGTGACAGGTTGATCTCACGGCGCTTAGAATACGCGCCGCTACCTGTACCTGTAGTCGATAGCGTTCGCAACGAGTTGCAGATCTTTCCCGGCCCCCTGCTTATCGCACCAAAGGACCTAATGCCAAAGAAGCCAAACGCCTACACCGCTGAAGACATCGAGATTCTCGAGGATCTGTCTCCTATCCTGCATCGGCCGGGCATGTATACCGATCCGGCCAGTCCGAATCACGCTCTGGTCGAAATCATAGATAACGCTGCGGATGAGGGTTTGGCGGGTTTCGCCAAAAGTGTGGAGGTGACGCTCTACGAGGACGGTTCGGCACAAGTCACTGACGACGGGCGCGGTATTCCGGTCGATATCCATCCAAAGAAAAAGGTGCCTGCTGTCCAGGTCATTTTCACCACGTTGCATTCAGGCGGTAAATTCCGCAAGACGGATAAAGATGCCGCGTACCGCATCGCCGGAGGTCTCCATGGCGTGGGCGTTTGCGTGCCCAATGCGCTTTCCACGAGGCTGGAAGTTGAAGTAAAACGCGATGGTGAAAAAAGTCGCATTGTGTTCGCCGACAACGGCAAAGTGAAAGAACCCCTGAGGAAGACCGCTACAATCGGTCCGCGCGATAGCGGTACTCGCGTTCGCTTCTGGCCTGACCCAAAATATTTTGACTCGCCCAAAATTGTCGCAGCAGAGATCGCGGCGCTGTTGCGCGCAAAGGCCATGCTTTTGCCGGGCGTAAAATTTTCCCTTGCGACCGAACGAAACAAAAAATTCGAAGTACAGACCTGGCACTTTCCTGAAGGCATCAAAGGCTACTTTGCTTCAGCCATGCAGGGGCAGGAGCCGGTTGCTGAAACTTTTCTCGGCGAGCGCTACGTGGCGGCGCAATCCGAGTCGGACAATTTTGCAGAGGGGGAAGGCGCGATGTGGGCGATTGCGTGGACCCCTGAGGGTGAGCCGGTCGCGGAATCTTATGTGAACATGATTCCAACGCGGATCGGCGGTACGCACGTCGCTGGATTGCGTGAAGCGGTCTACAACGCGATCAAGAACTTTATCGATTTGCACGCAATGGGACAGCGAGGATTGAAAATTGTGCCTGAGGATGTCTGGTCGCGGACTTCATTTGTACTGGCAATCAAAATGCTGGATCCCCAGTTCAAGGGGCAGGTAAAGAACGAGTTGATTTCACGCGACGCGGTCAAGCTCACTGCCCAGATGGTGCGTGATCCTTTCGAGTTGTGGCTGAACCAGCATGTAGACGAAGGCAAGCGCATTGCGGAACTTGTCATGAGTCAAGCCAACGCGCGCACTCGGGCCGCGCAGAAAATTGAACGACGTAAACTGTCTGGCGTCGCGGTTCTGCCAGGCAAGCTGACCGACTGTGCCTCGGAGGATCCGGAGCGAAACGAGTTGTTCATTGTGGAAGGTGATTCCGCCGGCGGTTCTGCCAAGCAGGCACGGGACAAAGAGTTCCAGGCCGTGCTGCCTCTCAAAGGCAAGCCTAAGAATACCTGGCAGGATAGTGCCGATACGCTGTACGCCAATAAAGAAATCGAAGCTATCGCGCTCGCGATCGGCGTCGACCATCACAAGTCGACGGATACTGTCGATCTGGCGGGCTTGCGTTACCGCAAAGTCATCGTGCTGGCCGATGCGGACGTGGACGGTGCGCATATTCAGGTTTTGCTGCTGACGCTGTTCTTCAGGCATTTTCCGAAACTGATTGAAGGGGGCAACATTTACGTGGCGCAACCGCCACTGTTCCGCATAGACGTATCCTCGCAAGGCAAAGGCAAGCCGGCGCGAAAACTTTATGCGCTGGACAAACAGGAACTCGATGGCATCGAGGAAAAACTCGAAGATGAGGGTTTCAAGCCCAATTCCTGGACTGTCAGCCGCTTCAAGGGACTTGGCGAGATGAATCCCGAACAACTTTGGGAAACCACCCTCAATCCCGATACGCGCCGGATGCTACCGGTCAGAGTCGACGACGGCGCCAACATATCAGTGGACATCTTCAACATGATGATGTCGCGCGAAAATGCTTCGCAGCGCCGCGAATGGATGGAGACGTACGGCAACCTGGTTGAAGCGGACATGTCATGACAAATGCCTGCAACACGTTGCTGACATGAATTCAGCCTCAAGGCAAACGGAATTGTCGCAATAACGAACAACGACACATGGCGGATCAACCTGACTTATTCGGCAACGGTGAGACGACCGTTCTCGACAAGAAAGTAAAGACCAAGGAGCTGGCCGTCAGCGCCGGTGGGGCCAGCGGTGGCGGACTGCCACCGCATTTCGCACCGATGTCGGGGGATCTTGGAGATTCCCTGCCGCTCGGCAAATACGCGTCGACCCAATACCTGCAGTACGCGATCGCGACGGTAAAAGACCGCGCATTACCGCGCGTAGGTGACGGCCAGAAACCGGTGCAGGGGCGAATTCTCTATTCAATGTGGACCAACAATAATCGCTCGGGGACCAAACGCACCAAGTCGGCCGCGGTCGTGGGTGAAGTGCTCGGAAAACTGCACCCGCATGGCGATCAGTCGGTGTACGACGCGCTGGTACGTCTGGCGCAGGATTTCACCATGCGTTATCCCCTGATAGACGGCGAGGGTAACTTTGGTTCGCGCGACGGGGATGAGGCGGCGGCTTACCGGTACACGGAGGCGCGGCTGACCAAATTCGCGGAAGTGTTGCTCGCGGAAATAGACATGGGCACGGTGGATTTCAGCCAAAACTATGATGGCACCCGAGAAGAACCCACGATTTTGCCCGCTCGGCTGCCGGTCCTGTTGCTCAATGGTGCTTCCGGTATTGCGGTTGGCATGGCGACGGAAATCCCGAGCCATAATCTCAATGAAGTGGCTGCTGCCGCCATCGCGCTGATCCGCGATCCGGAGCTGAATATCACCGGCCTGATGAAGCACATCAAGGGACCGGATTTTCCCGCCGGTGCGCAGATCATTACGCCGAGGGCGGAGCTGAAGGAGGCCTACACGACGGGGCGCGGTGCAGTGCGTGTGCGAGCGCGCTGGAATATCGAGCGCCTCGCGCGGGGACAGTGGCAGATGGTGGTGTACGAGCTGCCTCCCGGTGCGTCCGCGAAAAAAGTGCTTGAAGAAATTGATGGGATCACCAATCCGCAGAGCAAGCCAGGCAAAAAATCGCTGACGCCCGAGCAAACCCGGGAAAAGCAGTTGATGCTCTCCATGCTGGACAAAGCCCGCGACGAATCTGACCGGACGCATCCCGTCAGACTGGTGTTCGAACCGAAAACATCGAGGATTGACGAGACGGAGTTCGTCAATCTGCTCCTGGCCAAGACGGGCATGGAGGGCAATGTCCCGATCAATCTGGTCATGGTGGGACTCGATGGCCGGCCCACGGGCAAGAACTTGCGCGACATCCTGTCGGAGTGGATCCGGTTCCGTTTCACGACCGTCACGCGTCGTACGCGCCATCGGCTTACGCAGGTGCTCGACCGGATCCATGTGCTTGAAGGGCGCATGATCGTACTGCTCAACGTAGATAAAGCCATCAGGATCATCCGCAATGCGGACGAACCAAAGCCGGAACTGATCAAGGCATTCAAACTGTCCGAGCGTCAGGCAGAAGACATTCTGGACATACGTTTGCGACAGCTGGCTAAGCTTGAACAGATCAGGATAGAACAGGAGTTGAAGGAGCTGAAAAAGGAACAGAGAAGCCTGGAAAAAATACTGAAAGACCCGAAGGTGCTGGGCGAACTGGTGACTTCGGAGATTGAGGCCGACGTCAAGACATTCGGAGACAAGCGCCGTACCCGAATCGAGGAATCCGAGAAAGCGGCAATCGAAACGCCAATTATCGATGAACCGGTTACCGTGATTTTTTCCACGAAAGGCTGGGTGCGAGCCCGTCAGGGATGGGAAGTCGAAGCCGCATCGCTGTCGTTCAAGGAAGGCGACGGCCTCATGTCATTGATCAAATGCCGCACGATCGACCCGGTGATTTTCATGGATTCCAGGGGCAGGACCTATACGGTAGAAGCGGGCCAACTGCCGCCTGCGCGCGGCGATGGCGCACCGGCGTCTTCACTGGTGGAAGTACAGGACGGAGCACACATTCTGTATTGCCTCAGCGGCAAGCCCGATACCAAAGTGCTGGTCGCTTCGACGGCTGGCTACGGCTTTCTGTCGAGCGTAGGGGACATGATCTCCAGCCGGAAGGCGGGCCGCGAGTTCATGGCGGTTGATGACGGCCACACTCCCTTGCCGCCATATGTTTATCAGGAGCAGCCAGGCAATTATGTCGCCTCGTTATCGGAGGGTGGACGCTTGCTGCTGTTCGCCGTCGATGAGTTGAAGATGGTGGCAAGAGGACGCGGCATGATTGTCATGGGCTTGGATGATGGCGAAAAACTGGCCGCTGTAGCGGTTTCAAACAAGCAGACCCTGATGGTGACAGGTATCGGTCAACGCACTGCGAAGGAAAAGACAATCCTGCTCTCCGGCCAGAAACTGGCTCACCATATCCTCCGGCGCGCGCGCATGGGGCGGGTGCTTCCGGAAAAACTCAAAATGCCTTTGCGAATCGCGGTAGAGTAAGCGTCCGGTTATGGCGACTTTGTATCCGGTAGAGGGGCGCAATGCGCCCCTTTGCCTTGCCGAGCCCGCATCTTCAATCGCAAGCGCATTTGATTCGGAGGCGTAATGAAAGCAGACAACATTCTTGGGACGATCGGAAATACTCCACACATTCGCATGAACCGTCTGTTCGGCACGGGGCAGAATGTCTGGATCAAATCCGAACGTGCCAACCCAGGCGGCTCCATCAAGGACCGCATTGCCCTGTCCATGGTGGAGGATGCCGAAAAGCGCGGCAAGCTCAAGCCCGGCGGGACGATTATTGAGCCCACCTCCGGCAATACAGGTATTGGACTGGCGCTCGTAGGCGCCGTAAAGGGTTATGCAGTCATCCTGGTTATGCCGGACAGCATGTCGGTCGAGCGGCGTCGCCTCATGCTCGCGTACGGCGCCAAATTCGAGCTCACTCCACGCGAAAAGGGAATCAGTGCTTCGATCGCGCGCGCGCAGGAACTGCTTGCGGAAATCCCAGGCGCCTGGATGCCACAGCAGTTCGAGAATGCGGCGAACACCGAAGTGCATGCACGCACTACTGCGAGGGAAATTCTCGCCGACTTTCCGGAAGGCATGGATCTGCTGATCACCGGCGTCGGAACCGGAGGACATATCACCGGCTGCGCACAGGTGCTCAAAAAAGCGTGGCCCAAGCTCAAGGTGTTCGCCGTCGAATCGGCTCTCTCTCAGGTCATCGCGGGCGGGAAGCACTCGCCTCATCCTTTGCAGGGCATCGGCACTGGATTCATCCCGAAGATCCTGGACACTGCTTTGCTGGACGGGACTATTCCGGTGGAAGCAGAGGCCGCCAAGGAAATGGCGCGCCGCGCGGCGCGCGAAGAAGGCATGCTGGTCGGACTTTCTTCAGGGGCCACCTTGGCCGCTATTGCGCAGAAGCTGCCCGAATTTCCAAAAGGCACGAGGGTAATCGGTTTCAATTACGACACTGGCGAACGCTATCTCTCGGTCGAGGGCTTCTTGCCAACAGGAGCATGACTTTCCTTATTAAGAATCGCGAGCGTTGCAGCGAGGGATCGGTTCCCGGGCATGTTTGGCCGGACACTAAGCAGATTAACTCTGCATAATAGGTACTGAACGCTGCCCGGGTCGAAGCGGCGTCGGTTTCAAAAAGGGGATAAAACATGCAACCGGTACTGGCCTGGCTTCTTGCAGGTCTGCTGCTTGTCGTCGTCGAGTTGATGACGGGGACGTTCTATCTGTTGATTCTGGGTATTGCTGCAGGAATCGGATCGGTAATTGCGTTCCTCGAACAGCCTTTCTGGATGCAAGCTTTGGCTGCCGCCATTTCGGCAATCGTCGGCGGCGTGCTGGTGAATCGTTACCATCGTGCGGCGAACGCCAGTTCACCCAGGGACAGCTCAAATGACATCGGAGAACCCGTAAGCATCGAAAGCTGGGTCAGTGAGCCCAACCGGCTGGCACGTGTTCGTTATCGTGGAACCACCTGGGATGCGGAGGTCATTGGCACCGAGCGGATCGAAGCGGATGCACTGCTTTATGTCGTGGCGACCGATGGCAGTCGCCTGAAAATATCTTCGTCCCGGCCGCCAGAGCATCACCACAAACATAAATAGGAGAGCCGTCATGCTTCCCAAACTTATTGTCGCCCTGGTTCTCTCGGCCATGATCTTCATGTATCCGCCGACGCACGGCTACGCCGTGCCGTTCTTCGTCATTGCGCTTGCCGTGGTGTTCGTCATCGAGGGCGTGAAGGTTGTGCCGCAGCAGAATGCGTGGGTGGTCGAAAGGCTCGGCAAGTTCAACGCGATCCTGGAGCCGGGCCTCAACTTCATCATGCCGTTCGTCGACCGCGTTGAGTACCGGCATTCACTCAAGGAAGTGCCGCTCGATGTGCCGGAGCAGGTCTGCATCACCAAGGATAATACGCAGTTGTCCGTGGATGGCATCATCTATTTCCAGGTCACGGATCCGCGCCTGGCAAGCTATGGCACATCGAACTATGTATTCGCCATTACGCAACTTGCACAGACCACACTGCGCAGCGAAGTGGGCAAGATGGAGCTCGATAAAACTTTCGAAAGCCGTGACGAAATGAACAAGCAGGTGGTTTCCGTGCTTGACGAAGCGGGCCGCACCTGGGGAGTCAAGGTACTGCGCTACGAAATCAAGAATCTCACCCCACCGGAAGCCATCCTGCGCTCCATGCAGGCGCAGATCACCGCAGAGCGGGAGAAGCGTGCGCTCATAGCGAAATCAGAAGGGCAACGGCAGCAGGAAATAAATCTGGCCGATGGCGAAAAGCAGGCCAAAATTCTCTCGTCAGAAGGCGACAAGACGGCGCAGATCAACAAGGCTCAAGGCGAGGCCGGCGCAATCAAAATGATTGCCGAAGCGCAGGCCGAAGCGGTGCGGGTCGTCGGACAAGCAATCGGTACTGCTGAAGGACTCAGCGCGGCCAATTTGAAAGTCGCGGAGCTCTACGTCGGCGCCTTCAAGGAACTCGCAAAAGCCAACAACACGCTGATCATTCCATCCAACTTGAGCGACGCGGCCAGTTTCGTCGCGAGCGCGATGACCGTGCTGGACCGGGCAAAGCTGGGCACGGAGACCCAAAAGGCCGCGCAGGCCTAGGATGTAAACATGATCGGCAGGCGACGAGCCGTGCGCTGGAGCACTCCTGGTGTGGCTTTCGCGCTGCTATGCGCGTGCGCACAGGAGCCGCATCACTCACCAGGGCGGAATGTCTCACTGGTGGTTTTGCCGAAGGCTCCGGATGGTCACGTCGGCGCCGTGATGATGCATCCGGCCGGCGGCGGCAAGCCGGTGTTGATCGACAAAGCCTATGTTCAGGCCAGCATGCGGGATAGCAAAACAGTACAGACAGCGCCCGTTGACCCGAAGCAGGTCAGTGAGTCGTTCGGCAGGACTCTCGACGCCTTGCCCGCACTGCCGACGACGCATCTGGTTTATTTCGTGGAGGGCACGGAAGAATTGAAACCGGAAGCCAAGCGGGCGATCGAGCGCGTTTTCGCGGAGATACAAACGCGCCCGGCGCCGGAAATTTCCGTGGTGGGGCATACCGACTTTGTTGGCACCGACCAATACAACGATACTCTGTCGCTCCAGC
>DATMZQ010000272.1:0-6165 GCA_035573615.1 Burkholderiales bacterium
GACAGCGCACGCGAGTCGGTATTCGCGGCAATCGAAGCCTCCAAAGGCGCGGGCGGCGCGTTTGTATTCGACTGCAATCTGCGGCTTCGGCTGTGGGCGTCATTGGCCCACGCGCGGAAAGTCATTACCGAGACCGTGTCAAAGGCGGATTATTTTCTGCTCAGCATGGAAGACGCCGAAGCGCTGTGTGATTTGCATGATCCGCTTGGCATCATCGCCTGGTGCCATCGCGCGGGTGCGCGCACGGTGGCGCTAAAACTCGGTCCGGGCGGGGTAATCGGCAGCGATGGAGCGCGGCACGAACACATTGCGGGGTATAAGGTAAACAGCGTGGATGCGACTGGCGCGGGCGATTGTTTTGCGGGGGCATTGCTGGCCCGCATGTCGGCAGGGGAAGGCTTCTGGGAGGCATTGGTCTATGCGAACGCGGCAGCTGCCCTGACTACAACGGGATACGGTGCCGTAGCGCCCATGCCCAGACCCGAGGCGGTGCGTCAATTGCTAAGGGGCGGATGACACTTCCCGGGTGGCCCCGGGAGCGCCAAGGCGTTGATTAGCGCTTCTTGCGTGCGACGATCAGTACAGCCAGCAGCAACACGCCCGCAACGAGCGCTATGTCCAGCATTGACATTATTGCGTCTCCCTCTATTGCCGCGCACTGCGGTGCGCGGATCGTGCATGAAACTTTCGCGACTACATGACTATCGTAGCAAGCCGCTGCAACCGCCGTCACGTCGTTTCTTTCGATTGCCCGGAGAAGTCTAGGCTTATGTAAAAAGCCGTGTGCCTGAACGCAATGCTTTTGAAGCGGTTATACCGACTTCGGTAACCGGTGCGGATTGCACCATATAGCTCTTCGCGGCGTTTATGGTTGCCCGGAGAGACCGCGGAGATATGGGCAGTAGCCCTCTGCTTACTCGGACATTTTTGACCGACGGTACCAGGCCGGCGGGGTGCGGCAATTAGGATTTGTTACGGCAGTTACGGTTATTTCTGACTCTAATCGCGATCATCGTTTGTGTATTCGTATTCCACAATCTTTTTTTCCCTGACGTAGCGGTTCGATGCCGCATTGAATTGCGCAAAATGGCGCGACTTCACGTGCAGGTCGAAGGCGGCACGGTCTTGGTATATCTCGTAGAGCACGATATGGTCCGGCGCCCCTTTTTCGATCAGGACATCAAACCGATGACAACCTGGTTCGTCTGCGACTGACTGGCGGGCGTTTTCCTTGATCAGCCGTAGAAACGGTTCGAGCGTGCCGGCATGCAGATAAAAGTCAACGGTGATGACGTAGCGAGCCATTGGCATCAAGCAATGCGTGATTTGCGAACAGGGAACATCCTTACAGCATAAAACCTTACTTGCAACCGCCGACCCGCGCAAGTCCCGCGCCAGAACTTGCGCATGCGCGCCCGCCATTGCCGGCGACCGCGCAATCGAATCTATGGCGGGGTCTCCGCCGCCGCATATTGTTTGCGGAACATTGTCGCAACAGGGTGTTCAAACTCGCGTGGGACAGTACGGGCCGTACTCGTGGTGTCCTCCATCCCTTTGCCGCCGTGGCCTGCGGAGGCGGTCAATATCCGAATGCGATGAGGTGGACCAGATGAGCCGTGCTTTCGTCAAGGAAGAAAACGAAGCGCTGACAGACGAAGCCCTGCCGGAACGCCCGGTCAGCGCGCAGCCGAATTACGTGACGCCTGCCGGGCTCGAACAGTTGCGCGCGAAAGTTGATGCACTGCACACGGAGCACAGCCGACTGAAGCGCGCGGCGGAGGATTTCGACCGGCCCAAACTGTCCCAGATTGAACGCGATCTGCGCTATTACCAGGCCAAACTTGATACCGCCATCCTGGTCAATATCGCGGCGCAGCCGCGTGATGAGGTTCGTTTCGGCGCGAGCGTACAAACGGAAGATGAAAACGGCGGCCTGCACGCGTTCACGCTGGTAGGGGAGGACGAGGCAGACGTTGCCCAAGGCAAGGTCAGCTGGCATTCGCCGCTTGCCAAAGCGCTCATGGGTGCAAAGATTGGGGACACAGTGACCTGGAACCGGCCAGCCGGGGCAATGACGCTCGAGGTTCTCGATGTGCGATATGCCGAGAAACCCGCGTAGACGGTTAGCGTGGTTTAGGCGTTTTCGTCCCTTGTCCTGCAAGCGAGGTCACCATGAAGCAATTTTCCAGGCGTGCGGTGCTAAAAGCACTCGGCGCGTCAGCGCTTTCGGCAGCCGCCGGCCTGCCAGGTGCGCCGGCGCAAGCGGCCCCACTCAGTTACAAGCCTGAAGCGGATGCCCAGCTGCGCGTGCTGCGCTGGAAGCGGTTCGTTCAAGGCGATGAAGACCAATGGATGGCCAACACGCAAAAGTTCACGCAGGCCACCGGAGTCCCGGTGCGGGTGGATTCAGAAAATTTCGAAGACATCCGGCCGAAAGCCGCCGTGGCGGCCAACATTGGTAACGGACCGGACATCGTCATGGGTTGGTACGACGATCCCCATCAATACGCGGACAAACTGCTCGATTTGAGCGAGTTGGCCACGTATCTGGACGGCAAGTACGGTGGCTGGTACGAGGTGTGCAAGCGCTACTGCATCCACGAGGGCCGCTGGATCGCGATCGGCGCTGGCTTTCTGGGCGGTTGCCTGGTCTACCGTCAAAGCATGCTTGAAGCGGCCGGCCATGAAAAACCGCCGGCAAGCACGGATGGTTTTCTCAAGCTGTGCCAGGCCTTGAAGGCGAAGGGCACGCCGGTCGGATTCGCGCTTGGCAACGCTGTGGGAGACTCCAACGCGTGGACGCACTGGGCGCTATGGGCGTTCGGGGGGCGCGTGGCGGACGAAGGCAACCAGGTCGTCATCAATTCGCGCGAGACCGGGGCAGCGCTGGAATACGCCAAAGCGCTCTACCAGACTTTTATTCCCGGCACCTTGTCCTGGCTCGACCCGAGCAACAACAAGGCTTTCCTGGCCGGGGACATCAGCCTTACGCTGAACGGCGTGTCGGTGTATTACGTCGCGAAGAATTCGCCGGAGCCGGCGTTGAAGAAAATGGCGCAGGACATTCACCACGTAAACATGCCCATTGGCCCGTCCGGGAAGCCGGCCGAGCTGAACCCCTTTACGCCGATGTTCGTATTCCACTACACCAAGTATCCGAATGCCGCCCGGGAGTACCTGCGGTTCATGATGGAACGTGAGCAGTACGAGGCCTGGCAGTCGTCCTCGCTGGGTTATGTCCAACAGCCGCTCAAGGCCTATGCGGAGACAAAGTTCTGGAAGACCGATCCGAAGCTACTGCCGTACCGGAATGTGCCGGCACTGACCCGTGACAACGGTTACGCCGGCAAACTGGGTGCCGCTTCCGCTGGCGCGATGGCCGACTATATTGTTGTAAACATGTTCGCGCAGGCGGCATCGGGCGCCTCCAGTATCGAAGCTGCGATGAAACTGGCGGAAGGCCGGGCCAAACGCTATTACCGCGGTTAGTTCAGAGCGGCCGCGCTGCACACTGCGTCGGCCACTGCGTTCCTGAAATTCGTGCTGCCGCAACAGCCGGACGCACGCCTCCGGTAAACTTCTCTCCCAAGGCGCCGGTGACCGGAGCCACATCAATGAAGTCCGCGCTATGCGGCTCCGGGAGAAGGCAATGAACGACCTGATCATCGACAACGCGACCATCTATGACGGGTCGGGCACGTTGCCGCAGCGCGGCAGTGTCGCGATCCAGGGGGATCGCATTACCGCAGTAGGGCAGTGCGAAGGCGCGGCGCGCAACCGTATCGATGCCAACGGCCTGGCACTGATGCCCGGCATCATCGATACGCATACCCACTATGACGCGCAAATTACCTGGGATCCCTTCGCGAGTCCGTCTCCGGCGCTTGGCGTCACCACGGTGATCATGGGCAACTGCGGCTTCACGATCGCGCCTTGCCGCCCGGCGGATCGCGACCTGGTCATGCGCAATCTGACCCACGTCGAGGGCATGTCGCTCGATGCATTGCGTACCGGCACTGACTGGGATTTCGAATCGTTTCCGCAATATCTGGACATGCTTGAACGCAAAGGCGTCGGCCCGAACGCAGCCGTATTCGTCGGGCATTCTTCCGTGCGCACCTGGGTCATGCGCGAGGGCGCAACCAAGCGCACGGCAACGGACGACGAAATTGCGCAGATGCGATCGCTGATCAAAGAGGCGATGCAGGCCGGCGCAGTCGGCTTCTCAACGACGCGGTCCGGTCAGCACAACGGCGAAGCCGGCGTGCCAATGCCCTCGCGCCTGGCCGATGAAAAAGAACTCATGGCTTTGTCCACTGCGCTCAAGGACGCGGGCCACGGCGTGCTCATGATGACCAAGGATGCGCGTGCAACCACGATGTCCTCCATCGAAGCCATCGCGCGCGCGTCCGGTCGGCCTTATGTGGTAGCGGCACTGCTACACAGCAATGAAACACCGGAGGCCACGTTTGAAGATCTTGAGGCTATCAAGCAGGCCCGCGGCCGCGATGCAAAACTCTACGGGGCTGTCAGCCCTTGCCCGCTGAATTTCGAATTCACCATGCATGAACCTTACGTGTTCGAAGGTCTGGCCGCGTGGCGGCCGGTCATGGAAGCGGCGAAGGAAGATGTGCCACGCATTCTGGCCAGCAAGGCGCTGCGCGACAACGTGAAGAAGGAACTCGCCGTGCGCTCACGGCGCATGTTCAATGGGCACTGGCACCAGATGTTCGTCGCGCAAACCGCAAGGCCGGAAAACCGGCACATGGAATCCCACTCGGTGCAGGAACTGGCGCAGCAGGCGGGCAAACATCCGTTCGACTTTGCGCTAGACCTCGCGCTGGAGGAAAATCTCGACACGCTGTTCACGGCAACGTTGCTGAATTCCGATGACGATGCCGTGGGCCGCATGATGCTCGACCCGGCCAGCATGATTTCGCTGTCCGACGCGGGCGCGCATCTGACGTTTCTGTGCGATGCCGGTTTTGGTTTACATTTGCTCGGCCACTGGGTACGCAGCCGCAAGCTGATGCCGCTGCAGGAAGCCATCCGCAGGATCACCTCCGAACCCGCGCAGATCTTCGGCATCAAACAGCGCGGCACAATTAAGCCCGGAATGCATGCCGATCTGCTGCTGTTCGATCCCGACACGGTCGGGCGCAAGCGCGCGGAGCGCGTGTACGATCTTCCCGCCGGCGCGTCGCGGCTGACGACTCCGGCGACCGGAGTGCATGGCGTCTGGGTCAACGGAAAGCAGGTCGCCGATGCGCATGGCATACGCGCCGATGCGCCCAAGGCCGGAAAGGTGTTGCGGGGATTTGCCGCGTAACAAGGTTTGCCGGCTAGGGTGAAAAATAGAAAACGGACGCGGGCTCCACCATTCGGTGGAATCTTTTTCGTGAAGCAGTCCAAGAGAAGGCTCTTCTGCGCGTCAGGGCATCGGGGCGTTCATGGCGTTTTACGAGCGGCGGCTGACATGGCTGTTGTTACATCCAGTAGTTATCCTGAGCGCTGCCAGTTTATTGGGCAAGTTGACAGGAAAAATCCCGTCATTAGGATTGCTACTTCTGGTTAAGTGACACCGAACGGAGTCGAGACCGGGCGCCGAAAAGAGCATTGCTCGGTCGGGCGCGACCCGCAATAAGGAGGTTCGAATGACCGGGACGGTAGTCGTATTGCCGGCCAAGGTTCAGATCCAGGGGACTTGCAGTGACGAGTTCACCCCCGTGCGGGCAGCGTTCACGCATAACTTGGAAACCGGCCAGGACGTCGGCGCATCGGTCGCGGTGTTCGTGGAAGGCCAGTGCGTCGTCTACCTGTGGGGTGGCTACCTCGATGGCACCTACACCCGGCCGTTCGAGCGGCATACGATCGTCCAAGGTTACTCATTGACTAAGACGGTCACGGCTCTCTGCGCCTTGGTCCTCGCCGATCGCGGCGAAATCGATTCCGACGTGCCTATGGCGAAGTACTGGCCGGAATCCGCCGCGGAAGGGAAGCGCGATATCCAGATGGGTCAACTACTCGGTCACAGTAGGCGCTGAGCGTTAGGTCGCCAAAACCCGTGGAGGAGACAAACATGGCCAAGTACAGAAACGCCCTTCCTCAACTCTGCGATGAGTTCTTCATGACCGATGGGGGGCTAGAAACCAGTCTTATTTTCCT